>JAQGKG010000120.1 GCA_028290245.1 Devosia sp.
CAGGTGCATGTCTCGGGCGAATGTCCCTCCGTTGCTGAAATTGCTGAATTATCCGCATGGCTGCTAGCCAAGACGACGCCCGAGCCTTTCAGCACGCATCAGCTCGGAGACATGTTTGCGCCGGCAGCAGCCTATCGCTCCATTGGCAGCGGCGTGCTCGCTGTGACCCTGTCGGTTGAGGAACCTGGCATGTTTCTCTGGTTTCGGGCGGAAGAGTTGCAGGTCATCAACTGGGCCGGAAATCCACACAAGGATGTCGCCCACGATCCCAAGGCTGTCCTCAATCCGCGCTCGTCTTTTGAAGATTGGGCTGAGACGGTCAAGGGTCGAGCGAGGCGCTGGACGCTGGGCGAGATCGAATCTGCCGCGCGCCTGCGTAGTGCGGTGTTCGAAACGCGCCAGCACCGTCGCCTCCGAGAGGCTAATCGCGAACTTGCCGCCACCCTGGCCGACAAGGACGGACTGCTTCGCGAGAAGGAATTCCTGGTCAAAGAAGTGAACCACCGCGTGCAGAACAGCCTGCAACTGGTCGCGGCGTTCTTGAGCATGCAGGTCCGGTCGCTCGATGATGAGGCCGTTATTGGTCACCTCACCGAGGCACAGAAGCGCCTGTCGGCCGTCGCCCTAGTGCATAAGCGGCTTTACCGCGACGACAGCGTCGAGGCGGTGGATCTGGGGCGATACCTTGAGGATATCTGCCTCGATATGCAGGAGACCATGGGCGACGAATGGAAGGGATTGCTGACCTTCGAACTAGCGCCTTTGCTGATTTCAACCGATCGGGCGGTCAACATGGGCCTGATTTTGACCGAACTGATCATCAATGCCAACAAATATGCCTACCACGGGGCCCCCGGACCGGTGATGATCCGGCTCGAGCAACACAGTCATCGCTTTCGCCTCACCGTTGCCGACCGTGGCGTTGGCAGCCACCAACCCGGAAAGGGTTTTGGCACGCGAATGATGAGCGCCATGGTCGAGCGCTTGGCGGGCACGATCGAGTTTGCAGAGAATGCGCCAGGGCTTCGCGTTGTTGTGGATGCGCCGATGGCCGACAAAGTCGCATAAAGCGCGCGCAAGGTAAAACGATTGGAGACCTTTTGACATGCGGGCCACGCCATTTTGAATTTTTTGCCTACTGCAGGAACTACTTACACGCTTGCGCGTTTTACGTCGCGGCGTGGTCTATGGGCATTTGTCCGGCGCGGAAATCCGCAGGACAAATGTATGTCTAACGTTGAAGTGTTTCCTGGTGCACGGCGCGAACTTACCGAACTCGAAGCTCTTATTGCAGCAGCTCCCACGGCTCTAGATGCGATCCCCGGTGCCGTCTATCTTTGCGACCATGAGGGATGGCTGCTCCGATATAATTCCGAAGCCGAAGCGCTTTGGGGACGCACTCCGGACCTGAATGATCCTAGCGACCGCTTCTGTGGCTCGTACCGGTTGTACCTGCTCGACGGAACACTGTTGCCGCGCGAGGACTGCCCGATGGCCGATGCGGTTCGCGAGGGCACCGTTACTAGAAACGCCGAGGTCGTCATGGAGCGACCCGACGGCACACGCTTCAGCGCCTTGGTCAACATTCGTCCGCTTAGGGATCACAACGGCAAAATCCAGGGCGCTATCAACTGTTTTCAGGACATCTCGGCGTATAAGGCGAACGAGGAAAAAGCACGTCGGTCGGGCCAGGACCTGGAAGACTTTTTCGACAACAGCGCCGTCGGCCTCCACATCGTGAGCGGTGAAGGCATCGTCCTGCGAGCCAACATGGCCGAACTGGACCTCTTGGGATATGCGTCTGAAGAATATATAGGCCGCCACATCGCCGAATTTCATGCCGATGCGCCGGTCATTGGTGAAATACTGCAAAAGCTGTCATGCGGCGAGAAGCTGAAACAGTTTCCCGCAAGACTTCGAGCCAAAGATGGCTCGATCAAGCATGTACTCATTACATCCAACAGCCGCTTCAATGACGGCAAGTTCGTCAATACAAGGTGCTTTACCACCGACGTCACCAGCTTGCACGAAACCGAGAGTGCGAGGCTGGAAGTCGCCGAAAGATTGGCCGCGACCTATGACGCTGCGACTGTCGGCATAGCCGAGGCCGACGAAGCCGGGCTGTTGGTTCGCGTTAACGACGCGATATGCAAGATGCTTGGCCGATCACGCGAGCAACTGCTTGGAAAGTCCTTCCTCGACCACACCCATGGCGACGACTGCGATGAGGACATCGCGTCGTACCAGCAGCAAGTGCGGGGCGAAATTCCAAGCTATTCACTGCGTAAGCGTGCCAGCAGGCCGGACGGAACGTTGGTCTATTTAGACGTCTATAGCTCGTCGGTGCGCGATAGCGCGGGCACGTTCCTCTATGGCGTTCGCGTTACTCAGGACGTGACCGAAGCAAAGCACATGGAGGACCAGGTTCGTGAGCGCGAGGAGCACCTGCGTAACTTGCTGGAGGCCTTGCCGGCCGCAGTTTACACCACCGACGCAGCCGGCCGGCTAACGTTCTTTAACAAGGCCTGCATCGAAATGGCAGGCCGCACTCCCAAGTTGGGAGACGAATGGTGCGTAACCTGGCGGCTTTACACCGCCGAAGGAGTACCGCTGCCGCATGACCAGTGCCCCATGGCGATAGCACTCAAAGAGGATCGCATAATCCGGGGGGTCGAGGCTATTGCCGAGCGCCCCGACGGTACGCGCGTGCCATTCATGCCGTATCCCACTCCGCTGCACGATAGCGCCGGCAAGCTGACCGGTGCAATCAACATGCTGGTCGATATCACTGAACGCAAGCAGGCAGAGAACCGGCAACAAGCCCTGATCGGCGAGTTGAATCACCGGGTGAAGAACACGCTGGCTACGGTGCAATCATTGTCGATGCAGACTGTCCGTCATTCCGACAGTCTGACGGATTTCAGCGACCGATTTGAAAAGCGCCTGATGGGCCTTGCCCGTGCACATGACCTGCTGACGACCCAGTTCTGGGAGGACGTTCCGCTCGACCTCCTGGCAATCGCGGTTCTGGGACCTATCGCTGGTGGCCCGGGCGAACGGATGGAGGTGCGCGGACCGTCCGTCATGCTCAGCTCGAGAGCGGCACTCAGCCTGACCATGGCTCTGAACGAGCTGGGTACAAATGCAGCCAAGTATGGAGCATTTTCTTCCGAGGGCGGGGCGCTCTCACTCACCTGGGAAGTCCACCAAAGCCATGGACGAAACATAGTCGATATTAGCTGGCGCGAATACGGCGGACCGCAGGTGGAAACGCCAACGCGGCGCGGGTTCGGCACCCGGCTGATCGGACGGTGCATCGAGCGCGACCTGGGGGGAGAGCTCGATCTGAAATTCAACCCGGATGGGCTGTCCTGCCGCATGGGCTTTCCAGTGGGCGGAACAACGGCGGATGAATGAATTTGCCGGCCTGCGGGCGCTGGTGGTCGAAGATGAGGGCGCAGTAGCTCTCCTTATCGAAGACATGCTGGAGGAAATGGGATGCCACGTGGTGGCATCGGTGGCGACCCTCGCCAAGGCGCTGACTGCCGCTGCGACGGAGAATTTCGACTTTGCGATGCTGGACGTAAACCTCGACGGGCAGCCGGTCTTTCCGGTGGCCGAGGTGCTGCAAAGCCGCGGCCTGCCTTTCATCTTTAGCACCGGATATGGGCGTAATGGCGTTCCGAAGAGGTTCGAGCTTTACGAGGTGCTGAGCAAGCCATTTACGATGGCAGAGCTGAAGCAGAAACTCTTTCTGACAGTTCAAAAGG
>JAQGKG010000327.1 GCA_028290245.1 Devosia sp.
TCGGGTAGCCGCCCAGCGAGGTTACGACTGTGCTGCCGGGCGCTGCATAGAGCCGCACCGCCATGCCGAGGATTGCGTCGACGCCTTCGCCGGGCATGACATTGGCGGCGGGAATGCCGAGGTGCCCGGCGATGGCTTCGCGCAGATCGTAATTTTCTGGGTCGCCATAGTGCCAACTCTCGCTAGCGGCGGCGGCCATAGCGGCTATCACCGATGGGGCGGGGCCGAACGGGCTTTCATTGGCGCCGATGCGGGCGCGCAACGGCACGCCACTGCGGCGGGCGATGGCTTCGGGGCCGACGAACGGCACGGTTTCGGCAAGGGTGGCGGCGATGGGCGACAGGGAAGGACGGGGCACGGTTTGACTCGCTGGTGAAGCATGATCCTAGCGCCACACGACGCTCCCTAGCTAGCCGGGCTCGGATTGGCGGGGTCGGGTGCTACGGTGATGCCGGCCTTGTCGGCCGTGGTACCGGCGAGTTCACGATGCAGCGCGATCTTGGCTTCCTCGGTCAGCGAATACAGCGTTTCAAGGTAGTCGGCGGTCTTTACCCAGGCGCGCAGCTGCAGGTTTACCGCGGCGCCGGAGAAGCTGTCGACATGCACGTTGGGCTCAGGATCGGGCAGCACGCGTTTGTCGGCATTGGCGATGCGGAGCAACAGCCTACGGGATGCGCCGATATCGATGCTGTCCGGCACGCTGACGTTGACGTCGATGCGCCGCCGCGGCTCGCGGCTATGATTGGTGATGGCCGAGGCCCACAGCTTCTGGTTCGGCGTAAAAATATATAGTCCGCTGGATGAGCGCAGGCGAGTTCCGAACAGGCCGATTTCGACCACCACGCCAGCAACGCCATCTCCCTGAATGAATTCGCCAATCGCGATCGGCCGCAGCCAGATCAGCATGATGCCGGCCGCGATATTGGCCAGCGTGCCCTGCAGCGCCAGTGCCACCGCGAGGCCTGCTGCGCCCAGCACCGCGAGAATCGATGTGTTGGCGACACCCAGCAGGTTGAGCGCCGTTACCACCGCAAAAATCAGGATGCCGTAGCGGGCAGCCTGCGACAGCAGCGGCGCGAAGTTCTTGTCCACGCCATAGGCACGCGGCAGCAATTGGATGATGGCGCGAGCCGCGATGCGGGAGGCGTAGCGTCCGGCAACCAGCACGGCGATGGCCGCCAGCAGGCTCAGCGCATTGGCAGCCAGCCAGGCAACCGGGATCATCAAAATTTGCGTAATCGTCATATTGCCCCGATTGTTGGCGGATTTAGCGCCTGCGGCACTCTAGCAAACAAGCAATGTGAGAAAAGTGTCATCAAGCTGTAGACAGCACAGAATCCGTTGGTTATGAAGGCGCCACTTTGGAAGCCCAAGCACTGGGCGAGTAGCTCAGCTGGTAGAGCAGATGACTCTTAATCATCGGGTCCACGGTTCGAATCCGTGCTCGCCCACCAAAGTCTCCTCTCTGAATTGATGACGAAAACCACATGGTGGCGACATGTGAGCTTTCGTCTTTTACGACGCGAAGTCTGTCGCCAAGCTGTCAGGGCGGGTGGCAAACCCCAATAAAACTAAGACTTTTGTTCATACTGCCGCTGTGAGCGCTTTCCAGCGGCGAGGTGGAGCGTTATAGCCGCCTTCAACATTGTATTTCCGTCTATCCCCGTGAGGATCGTTTCATGTTTGGCCTTGACCCGAGTTTCGTAAGTTCCCTGGTTCAGGTCATCCTGATCGATCTCGTCCTCGCCGGCGACAATGCCGTGGTCATCGGCCTCGCAGCTGCCGGCCTCGCCACCGACGTGCGTCGCAAGGCTATCCTGATCGGTATTTTGGCCGCGACGGTGCTGCGCATTTTCTTCGCGTTGATCACAACGCAACTGCTGGCACTGGGCGGCGGCCTGCTGATCGCCGGCGGTATCTTGCTGCTCTATGTGTGCTGGAAGATGTATCGCGAACTCAGCACTTCGCATGCTGACGAGCACGAAGCGCAGGAAGCGCTGGAAAACGCCGATACCAACGCTGATGGTACCATGGCCGGCAAGGCGCCCAAGAAGACGCTACGCCAGGCCGTTATCCAGATCATCATCGCCGACGTCTCGATGTCACTCGACAACGTGCTGGCCGTGGCCGGCGCTGCCGCGCATCACTTCGAAGCGCTGATCATCGGCCTTGCCCTCTCGGTCGTCATGATGGGCGTTGCCGCAACCTTCATCGCCGGCCTGCTGCACAAGCATCGCTGGATCGCCTGGGTTGGTCTCGTCATCATCCTGTTCGTGGCTGTGCGCATGTCCCTCGAAGGTCTCGGCGCCTTTGTGACGATCCCGGAAATTCCGCTGCTGTATACGCCGCATGCGGTTGGAGCGGCTGCCGTCGCGCATTAGCCTTTGGTAACCACTGGTCCCGATTTGCGGCATTTGCCGCCGGGGGATAGGGATTTACTCACCTACGAGGTCTAGCTTCCCGCTCAAGTTCATGAGCGGGAAGTGCCCATAATGTCCGTTATTGCCGATCGCGTCGCCCATTCGGCCGGTTCCAGCACCTCGGTTGCCCGCGCAACAGGTGTTGCTGCCGCCAAGCTGGAGACGCGGATCGTCGGCGGTTCGGAATGGGACCACATAATTTCCGAGTTCGACGAAGTCTGCCAGGAGCAGATGCATGCCTTCGCTTCGACGCGGTGGCCCTCGGTGGTGCAGCAGCCGATGTTGTTCCTGCACAATGGCGACGTGGTCGGCGGTGCGCTGGTCATGGTGCAGAAGCTGCCGCTGGGCTTGGGCAAGATTGCCATAGCAAAATGGGCGCCGATGCTGAAAGACGCGTCGCGTCCCGACGCTGCCGCTATCCAGGCCGCAATGATCGAGGCCATGGTCGCAGCCTATGCCGACAAGC
>JAQGKG010000346.1 GCA_028290245.1 Devosia sp.
AGCGCTAAATGCGTTGCGCCCGGTGCGGCAGCCAGCCTACGGGCAGGCGGCGATGGCACGCTCGATAGGCATGAAGCTCAAGCTGGGTGCGCTGATCGAAGAAGAGCTGGTGACTGGGTGGAGCCGGGCCGCTGAAAAAAATGTATCCCTCAGCCTTCTGGTCATTGAGATCGACCGCGCTGCCGAATATTTCACTGCCTATGACAAGCCCGAGACCGACGACGGTGTGCTGACGGTTATGCAGGCCATTACCGATGCGCTGCCGCGCGTGGGTGACAGTTGCCTGCGACTGGGTCGCGGTGGGTTTGTCGTCGTGCTGCCCGATCTGCCAGTGCTGATGGCCCGGTCGCTGGCACTCAAGATTACCGATGCCGTGCGCCGCCTGAATCTGGCGCATAAGGAAAGCCATGCTGGCATAGTCACTGTCAGTCTGGGCCTGGCCGTGACCAATCCGCGTGGCGGATATGATCGCAAGTTCTTCGAAGCCGGCGCCGAAGCGCTGAAGAAGGCCCAGCGTAAGGGCATCGGTTACCTGCAGGTCGTTGACCTGCGTCCGGCGCTGGAGCGCAAGCGGGCCAAGCACAAGGTTGCCAAGGCCGCCTGAGTCGCCATTCGGGCATAGCCCTCAAGGCCTTCTCGGCTTGAAAGGCTCCACTGGAGCCTCTCATCTGCTTTGCAGACCACCTTCGAAGTTGCCACCCTCGCTTTGATTCCCTATGAGAGCCGTCCCCTCGCGCGCCTGAAGCGCAATCCCATGATGGACGGCATGCCATGACCCTCGTTTGCGGCCTCGACTTCGGCACGTCCAATTCCACCATTGCCCGGCTTGATTCGAGCGGCGTGCCGCACCTGCTCAAGCTGGAGGCGGGGCGCGAAACCATCCCCAGCGTGATCTTTTTTAGCTTCGAGGATGACAGCGTGTATTTCGGCCGGCAGGCGGTGGCCGAATATGTCACCGGTGCCGATGGGCGGCTGATGCGCTCGCTTAAGAGTGTGCTGGGCACCTCGCTGATGAGCGACGCGACGCGGATCAAGGCCAGGAGCTATGGCTTCATCGAAATTCTCGGGATTTTTATCGCCGAGCTGAAGCGGCGCGCCGAGTCCGAGCTTGGCAGCGTGCTGGAAAGCGTGGTGTGCGGCCGACCGGTGCACTTTGTCGACGACGATGCAGTGGCCGATGCGGCCGCGCAGGAGCAGTTGGCCGGCGCGGTGCGGGCGCAAGGTTTCAAACATGTGGACTTCCAGTTTGAGCCGATCGCGGCGGCGCTGGATTATGAGCGGCAGGTATCGGATGAGCGGCTGGCGCTGATCGTCGATCTGGGCGGCGGCACCTCCGACTTTTCGGTGGTTCGGGTTTCGCCTGAGCGCGCCAAGTCGGTCGATCGCGGTGGCGATATTCTGGCGACGGCGGGCGTGCATATCGGCGGCACGGATTTCGACCGGTTGCTGTCGATGGCCAAGGTGATGCCGCAACTGGGGCTGGGCACGATGACCAAGGATGGCAAACGGCACCTGCCGGTGGCGCCATATCATGACCTGTCGACCTGGCACCGCATCAATCGGCTCTACAACGCCCAGACCCTGCGTGACCTGCGCGGCACCCGCCGCGAGGCGCAGGCGCCCGAGCGGGTCGAGATGATGATCGAACTAATCGAGGATCGGCTAGGCCACCGGCTGGTCGGCGCGGTGGAAGCGGCCAAGATCGCATTGTCGGATGCGGACACGACGGAGTTCAGCTTCGAGGTGCGCGACCGCACAATCGAAGCGACAATGAGCATTGCCGACTTCACCGCAGCCCTGCGCCACTCGGTGACGCGGATCGAGGACACCATCGCCGAAACCCTGAAGCGGGCAGGGGTGACGACCGCTGACATCGATAGCCTGATCCTGACAGGCGGCTCGACGCAGGTGCCGGCAATTTCCGACCGGTTGCGTGCGCTGTTCCCGGATGCGGAACTGGTGCGGACCGATGT
The DNA here is from genome assembly GCA_028290245.1 of Devosia sp. GTDB lineage: Bacteria > Pseudomonadota > Alphaproteobacteria > Rhizobiales > Devosiaceae > Devosia. The sequence continues at coordinate 1,974 of JAQGKG010000346.1, forward strand.
ACTGGGGAGCGTGGGGCTTGGACTAGCGCTGGATGCGAAGCGCAAGTTTGGCTGAGGCTTGGCGAATCTGAATTGCCGCTAGGCGTGCTGGTTCGAACGGCACTTGATATGGAACAGGGTCCCGCTCATAGGAGCGGGACCCTGAAATTTGCTTACTTCAGATCGTCGGCCGACATGTAGCCGGAGTCGACCACGAGTTCCTTGTAGTTCTTGGCATCAACTTCGTATGGGGTCAGCAGGATCGAGGGCACAACCTTGACGCCATTGTTATAGGTCGTGGTGTCGAGGCCTTCTGGCGTGCCGCCGGTGAGGACCGTGTCCACGAGGCCAGCGGTAACGCGGGCCAGTTCACGGGTGTCCTTGTAGACGGTCGAGTACTGCTCGCCGGCGATGATTGCCTTCACCGACGGGATTTCAGCGTCCTGGCCCGAGATGATCGGGTAAGCCAGGTCGCCCGAGCCGTAGCCGATGCCCTTGAGCGAGGAGATGATGCCGCGTGCGACGCCATCGTTCGGGGAAAGCACGGCGTCAACACGGGTGCCGTCCGAGTAGCTAGCGGACAGCAGGTTGTCCATGCGGGCCTGGGCGGTAGCGCCGTCCCACTTCAGGGTGCCGACCTTGTCCATGCCGGTCTGGCCGGACTTGACCACCAGCACGCCGGAGTCGATCAGCGGCTGCAGCACGCTGAGCGCGCCGTCATAGAAGAAGAACGCGTTGTTATCGTCTGGCGAACCGCCGAACAGCTCAATGTTCCATGGACCCTGTTTTTCAGGATAGCCGAGGCCCTTGAGGATCGAATTGGCCTGCAGCACGCCAACCTGGAAGTTGTCGAAGGTGGTGTAGTAATCGACATCGCCCGACTGACGGATCAGACGGTCATAGGCGA
>JAQGKG010000355.1 GCA_028290245.1 Devosia sp.
CCGCCTATATCGACGGCTACTCGTTCCCGCGCTTCTTCTTCAAGATTTTCATGCCCCTGATCGCCTCGGGTATCGGCGTCGCGTGCTTTTTCGCCTTCATGTTCTCGTGGGTCGAACTGCTGATCGCACGCACCCTGACCACCACAGATGCCAAGCCGATCGCCGCCATTATGACGCGCACGGTTTCTGCCTCTGGCATGGACTGGGGTGTGCTCGCAGCTGCCGGCTCACTCACCATCATTCCGGGTGCGCTGGTCATCTATTTTGTCCGCAACTACATCGCCAAGGGCTTCGCCCTGGGTCGGGTATGAGGAGGTCGCGATGAACTTTTCATGGATGGCCTGGACGCTGCCGACGGCGCTGTTCTTTGGCACCATTGCGGCCCTGCTGATCGGCATGGCGGTCTGGGAATATTTCTCACCAGGCGGCAATCCGCGCCACGGCATCCTGCGCTTCGAGACGACGCGCGGCGATCGGCTTTTCATCTCGCTGCTCGGCAGCGGATTCATCCATCTGGCATGGCTGGGGCTGATTGGCCCACAGCTGTGGTGGGCACTAGCCCTATCGCTGGTCTACGCGATTTGCGTGTTCCGGTTTGTATAGGGAGACGAATGAGGAGCGGCCGCCGGCAAGCCACCGCTCCTCTGCAATAGCAATCCAGGGAGGATTACGCATGCGAAACAGGCTACTAACATCCACGGCAGCACTTGTCTTGCTGCTTTCGGTGGCGCCCGCCTGGGCGCAGAGCGCGGAAGGAATTACAACCTTCCTCGATGGTGAAATCGATGGACTGTCGGTGCTCGACCGCGCCGATCAGGAAAAAGAACTGCAGTGGTTCCAGGACGCGGCAAAGCCATTTGCCGGCATGGAAATCAAGGTCGTTTCCGAAACCATCACCGCCCATGAATATGAGTCAAAGGTGCTGGCGCCAGCCTTCGAAGCCATCACCGGCATCAAGGTCACCCATGACCTGATCGGCGAGGGCGACGTCGTCGAAAAGCTGCAGACCCAGATGCAGTCGGGCGAGAATATCTATGACGCCTATGTCAACGACAGCGATCTGATCGGCACCCATTGGCGCTACCAGCAGGCCCGCAACCTGACCGACTGGATGGCCAATGCCGGCAAGGACGTCACCGATCCGATGCTCGACATCGACGATTTCATCGGCACGTCATTCACCACCGCGCCCGATGGCAACCTCTATCAATTGCCCGATCAGCAGTTCGCCAATCTCTACTGGTTCCGCGCCGACTGGTTTGCGGATCCGAAAAACCAGGCCGATTTCAAGGCCAAGTATGGTTACGACCTCGGCGTGCCGGTTAACTGGAGCGCTTACGAAGACATCGCCGAATTCTTCACCGGCCGCGAAATCGACGGCAAGCCGGTCTATGGCCACATGGACTATGGCAAAAAGGATCCGTCGCTGGGCTGGCGCTTCACCGATGCGTGGTTGTCGATGGCCGGCAACGGCGACAAGGGCATTCCCAACGGTCTGCCGGTTGACGAATGGGGCATCAAGGTCAATGCCAACAGCCAGCCGGTCGGCTCATGCGTCGCCCGCGGCGGCGATACCAACGGGCCTGCGGCGGTCTATTCGATCACCAAATATCTCGATTGGCTGAAGGCCTACGCTCCTCCGGCTGCCCAGGGCATGACCTTTGGCGAAGCCGGCCCAGTTCCTGCCCAGGGTGAAGTCGCCCAGCAGATCTTCTGGTACACGGTGTTCACCGCCGACATGCTCAAGGCCGGCACCTCGGTGATGAACGACGATGGCACGCCAAAGTGGCGCATGGCTCCCTCCCCGCATGGCGTTTACTGGCAGGAAGGCATGAAGCTCGGCTACCAGGACGTGGGCAGCTGGACCATCCTGAAGTCCACCCCTGATGACCGCGCCAAGGCCGCCTGGCTCTACGCGCAGTTCGTGGTGTCCAAGACTGTCGACCTCAAGAAGGCGCATACTGCGATCAGCTTCATTCGCCAGTCGACGCTCGATGATCCGAGCTTCACCGAACGCGCACCCAAGCTGGGTGGATTGGTGGAGTTCTATCGCTCGCCAGCGCGTCTGCAGTGGTCGCCTACCGGTACTAACGTTCCGGATTATCCCAAGCTGGCACAGCTCTGGTGGCAGGCCATCGGTGACGCCGCCGCCGGTGCCAAGACGCCACAGGAAGCCATGGACTCGCTCTGCGCCGAGCAGGAGAAGGTGTTGGAGCGTCTGGAACGCGCCGGCGTGCAGGGTGAATTCGGCCCGTTGCTCGCCGAAGAACACGATCTGGCCTATTGGAACGCCGATGCCGTAGCCGCTGGCAACCTTGCTCCACAACTTCCCATCGCCGATGAGAAGGAACAGGGCATCACCGTCGACTACGACGAGCTCGTCAAGAGCTGGGCCGAAGCCGCAAAGTAAGCATCACTGACGCCGGGGCCACAGCCCCGGCGTTTTCGTTCATAATCCGTTGTTTTTGGGCAAGGCGCCGCGCCTAATTGCTCTGTGACGCCAGCAACGCTGCATTGGCGGCCTGCAGGCCTCCCACGGCTTCGCCATAGCCAGTAGCTGCGACCGCTTCAAAGATGCGTTGGGATTCGCGGTAGCGCTTCAGATGAAAATAGCTCCAGGCCCGCAGCGTCAGCAGGTCATTGCGTTCGGGGGCGTATCGCGCGCGGGCGTCTAGTGCATCTAGCGCGCGGCGATAGTCGCCGATATCATAGGCGCTGATCGCCTTCTCAGAATAAATTGCGATTTCCAGTTCCACCGCCTGGCGATCCGATATCGGCGCAGCGGCGGCAGCAACGGCGGCGTTGTCGGCTAATCCCAGGCGTACATATGCCAGCGACAGGCCATAGGCCGCATCGCTACGGGTACTTTCGGAGCCCGATTGAAGCGGGCGATTGAAATGATCGACGGCCTGAGCGGGGCGATTGAGCTGCATCAGGCACCACGCATGGCCGAGCGCAGCCCCCGATGACAGGCTACCCGCCGGCACGAACTTGGTGCAGTTTCTCGACGCCGACGAGCCTTGGCTGCCGCCTGTTGTCGCCTGCGCGGTCGCAGCCGGTGCCTCGCTCACTTGTACCGCACGCACCACCGCCGCCACGGCCGCCTGATGCACCGGTCGCGGCTGCGGCACAGGCGGCGCGAGCGGTGCCGCCGACCCGCTGTCGCGCCCGAAACTTGCAATACGTGCCGAGGTCGGGCCCCACTGCGTGCGGATACTTTCCACGGTTGCCGCATAGCCAAGCGCATTGGAAGCGACCATCAGCCCATAGGCGGCCGGTTCGAGGTCCGACTGCCAGCGCAATGCCAGCGTGAACCATTCCACCGCCGTCTCAGGCTGCTGGAAGTCATAGGCATACCAGCCCAACTCCTGCGCTGCAGACGCTCGGCGGGCCGCCATCACAGCCGAAACGATTCGGCTGAGAACGCCGCTTTCCACCTCGATACGCGGCTGCAACGCAAGCAAGGCCTGTGAGGCGTCGAGGTAGAGACTATTGATCTGCTCGTTATCGTCGGCATAATCGGCAAGAGCCGCCTCGGCAGCCTGCGGGTCACCCAGATCAAGCAGCGCGGTACCAAGACCCTGTGCCGACTCCGCGGATGGATCAGCCTTCATGGCGGCCTCGAACCAGCGCCGACCGGCATCATTGCGGTCTTGCGAAAGTTCCGACCACCCGAGCAGGCGCATGTCTTCGGCATTATCGCCGTCCCGCGCGGTCGTCTCCAGCAGCGCAATATCGTCCGGCAAAGGCGCTGCCCCACCATCCTCAAGCGAAGCGGCCACGGCACGGCGCGCCAGATCGAGGCGCAGCGCGGCGAATTCACTGACGCCATCGGCCCCCGTCCGCTCCAGCGCCAACAGGGGCTGCAGGTCAGCCCGATCGAGCAATTCAATGGCCTTTTGCAGCGTTGCATAGCGCTGCGCCGTGTCATC
>JAQGKG010000361.1 GCA_028290245.1 Devosia sp.
CCTCAACGAGGTGCTGGACCGCCGCATCTTCACGCCCAAGGAAGACGGTGGCGATCCCCGCCTCTGCCCCACTTGCGGCACTGGCCAGCTCTCGCTGAAACTCGGCAAGTTCGGCGCCTTCATCGGCTGCTCGAATTACCCCGAGTGCAAGCACACCATGCAGCTCTCCGACGCGGCCAATGGCACGTCTTCGGAAGCCGCAGCCGGCGACGGCGTGCTTGGCACCGATCCGGAATCCGGCGAAGAGGTCCACCTCAAGTCGGGCCGCTTCGGTCCCTACGTCCAGCTCGGCGACGGCAAGGAGCCCAAGCGAACCTCACTGCCCAAGGGCTGGGAACCGGCAGCCATGACGCTCGACAAGGCGCTGCAACTGCTATCGCTACCGCGCGATGTGGGTCTGCACCCCGATGGCGGCCTGCCGATTGTCGCCGGTCTCGGCCGCTATGGCCCGTTCATCCTGCATGATGGCAAATATGCCAACCTGCCGGACGTCGAGGAAATCTTCACCGTCGGGATCAACCGCGCCGTCGACCTGCTGGCCCAGAAGGCCTCTGGCGGCTTCAAGCGCGGCGGCGGTGCCTCGGTCGCGGCCATCCAGACGTTCGAGCATGATAACGGCCCCATCACGGTCCGTCCGGGCAAATACGGCCCTTACGTCAATCAGGGCAAGATCAACGCCACCATCCCCAAGGATGTGGCGCCGGAAGCCGTGACACTGGACCAGGCCGTGCAGTGGATCGCGGCCCGCGCCGAAGCCAGCGGCGCCAAGATCAATAAGGCCCCGGCCAAGAAGGCTGCAGCGAAAAAGCCTGCCGCCAAGAAGGCCCCAGCCAAGGCTGCGACTACCAAGGCCGATACGATCGAGAAAAAGCCGGCTGCCAAGAAGGCGCCCGCTAAAAAGACCGTCAAGGCCGAAGACGTGCCGTTCTAGGCCGTCACTTCTGCCAATAAAACAGGCCGCCCAAGCATCACTGCATGGGCGGCCTTGCTTATTCTACTCCGCCGGAACGCCGACGCCGGTGCCAATCACCTCAGCCGATGGCTCGGTGCTGATCCAGCGATAGGCCAGTGCGCCGATGATGCCGCCGAGGATCGGCGCCAGCCAGAACAGCCACAACTGCATCAGCGCCCAGCCGCCAACGAACAGCGCCTGGCCGGTGCTGCGCGCCGGATTGACCGAGGTATTGGTGATCGGGATCGACACCAGGTGGATTAGCGTCAGCATCAGCCCAATAGCCAGCGGCGCAAAGCCGACTGGCGCCTTGCCGTGGGTAACGCCCATGATGACGAACATGAAGGCTGCGGTCAGCACCAGTTCGATGGCAAAGGCTGACACCAAATTATAGCCGCCCGGGCTGTGCTCGGCATAACCATTGGCCGCAAACCCGCCCTCCAGTGAAAAGTCTGGCGCGCCGCTGGCGATCACATAAAGCAATCCTGCCGCCACGATGCCGCCGGCTACCTGCGCCACAATATAAGGCAGGATCTGGTTGGCCGGAAAGCGTCCGCCAGCATAAAGCCCGATGGTCACTGCCGGATTGAGATGGCAGCCCGACACATGCCCGATGGCATAGGCCATGGTCACCACCGTCAAACCGAAGGCCAGCGACACGCCGAGCAGGCCAATGCCCACGTCGGGAAAACCCGCCGCAAAAATCGCTGCGCCGCAGCCGGCAAATGTCAGCCAGAACGTGCCGATGCCTTCGGCCAGGTATTTCCGTAATTCCATGATCGTGCCCCCTGTCTTCCCGGCTTGTGCCGAAAGACCCGAGGGCAAGCGTGTCAGAGTCGCGTGGATAACGACATCGCGATAAATCATGGGGCACTGAGCCCGTTAGAAATTAGCTTTGGCGAGTCAGATGGGGTGGTCTTCGGGACCCGCAACGCAACGTACGTTTGGTACGTGAGCACCGGAAGCGGAGAAAGCCGCCTCAGATGGCCGCCGGAGTAGAATTTCCAATGGGCTCAGCCCATCACGGTCTCGACCATGCGTAGCCAGTTACCGATAGCGATCTTGGCGACAAGTTCTTCGCCATAGCCCGTGTCGAGCAGTACTTGCAGTAGTTTCGGCACGCCGGTTACATCGCCGATTGGCGCCGGCATTTGCGCCCCGTCGAAATCACTGCCCAGCGCCACGCCATCCTCGCCCAGCGCTTCCACCAGTGCATCGACATGGCGCACCATCAGCTCGATCTCGGTATCGACGGTGAACTTGCCGTCCGGCCGCAGAAAGCCGGTGGCAAAGTTCAGCCCCACCATGCCGCCGGTTTCGCGGATTGCCGCCAACTGCCAGTCCACGAGGTTGCGCGCATGCGGACAAATGGCATGCACATTGGAATGCGTCGCCACCAGCGGATGCGAGCTCACCGCCGCCACGTCGCGGAAGCCGGCCGCGTTCAGGTGCGACAGGTCGATCATCACGCCCATGGCGTTGCACCGCCGCACCAGTTCCTTGCCAGCATCGCTCAATCCCGGCCCGATATCCGGATCTACATTGTGGCGAAACGGCACGCCGGTGCCAATGGCATTGGCCCGGCTCCACGTAATGCCAATCGAGCGCAGCCCCGCCGCATACAGCACGTCCAGCGAGCGGAACTCCGTATCGATCGCCTCGGCGCCCTCGATATGAAAAATCGCTGCCAGCGTATCCGCTTCGATCGCCGCGCGAATCTCCTCCGCTGTGCGGCACACCGCCAGAGCCCCGGCCCGCTCCAACCGGAACATCACGGAAGCCATGCCATTGGTCGACGCCAGCGCATCCGTCACCGCCAGCTCCGCCGGCAGGTTCGGACTTAGGCTGGGACTATTCGCCACCGCGGCCAGATTACTCTTCAGCGGCGGCGGAAACATTGCAAAGAACCCACCCGCCATGCCCGCCGCCTTGGCCCGCGGCAAATCGATATGGCCAGTCCCATTGCCTTCGATGAACAACTTCTCCTGCTCGGCAACCGGCGCCTCCAGCAATCGCAGCAGGGTGTCGTTGTGGCCGTCAAAAAAGGGAATGGTCATCAAGCTTCCAGGGAATCATGGGTACGTACCGAATGTAACATCACTTCGGCCTAGGCACCCATTCGACACCGCACACTGAAGGTCAGTCCTGATTGCCTTCTTGATCTTCGACGATCGGATTGTCTCGATTGACGCCAGCGCCCTGGAAGTAGCTAGTCGTTGCAGCCACCACGCCCAAGATCACAATGATCAGGACAGCTATCAAAATGCCTCTTGTCACCGCGTTCACTCCAAGCTGTTCGCCCAAGCAATGGGCAGCATGGCTGAAGGTTCGCTTGTGTATCCGATGTTGGTTGTGAATGCTTTCCGGCAGCCGGATCAG
>JAQGKG010000368.1 GCA_028290245.1 Devosia sp.
GCCAGCGACAGGCGGGTCACGCCATCGACGCCACAACGCCCACAGACGCCACGTGGCGCTATCCGCGTGCGGCAGGAAGAAATACTGGTCGCGGCCTCGAAGGCGGGCAAGTTCCAAACTATCATCATCCGGGCCGGCGATTTCTATGCGCCCAACAACACCGGAGACTGGTTCGACCAGGCGATAATGATGGATGCTGGAAAGGGCAAGATTCATCGCATGGCGGATGCAGATTTCGGCCATGCCTGGGCTTATTTGCCCGATCTTGGCCGGGCTTTCGCAACAGTTGGAGAGCAGCGCGATACGCTGGGGGTTTTCGAGACGTTCCACTTTGCCGGGCATTACGTGACCCATGGGGCGCTGATGGAGGCTATCCAAAAGGCGTCGCCAGCTCCGCTTAAGGTGGTGCCGCTGCCGTGGATCGTGCTTTACGCCATGGGCCTGACCAGCGGCGTGATGCGCGAAGTGGTCAAGATGCGCTACCTCTGGAACAATCCGATGGAGCTGGTCGATCCCCGGCTCGGGACCATGCTGGGGCCGGATTTCGGCACGCCATTCGAGGTGGCCGTAGCCGCAACGGCGGCGCCATTTCTGAACCAGAAACTGGCCGCCTAAAGGCCCACTGCGCGCCGGACATCGTCCGGCGTCCAGCCCTTGGCGCGGAGATCGGCGAGGCTTTCCGAACTACGGGTTTTTGCCAGCTTCTTGCCCCCGTCGTCGAGGATGAGCTTGTGGAAGTTGTAGGTGGGCGAGGGCAGGCCGAGCAGCATTTGCAGCAGCGCATGGATATCAGTCGCGGCTTCCATGTCGCGACCGCGGGTGACGTGGGTTATGTCCTGCGCTGCATCATCGACCACCACGCTGAGATGATAGCTGGTCCGCATGTCCTTGCGCTGCAGCACCACATCGCCCCAGCGCTCGGGCCGGGCGTGAAGGATTTGCGGGCGGTCGGTGATCAGCGGTCCGACCACTGAAAAGGTCAGCATACCGACGCGGTCCATGGCCTTGCCGACGTCGAGCCGGAACTGTACCGGATCGCCGCGTTCCAGCCGTTCAATCTGCTCACCGCGATCCATATGCCGGCAGGTGCCCGGATAAAGCGGCGCGCCATCAGGGTCGGTCCCCTCGGAAGAACTCGCCAGTTCAGCTCGGCCACAAAAGCACGGATACAGCAGACCCTGGCCGCGCAGATGATTGCCCGCATCGGCATAGATGTCCATGCGCTCGGACTGCAGCATGACGGGCTCGGGCCAACTGAGCCCCAGCCAGTGCAGGTCTTCAAAGATCGCCGTGACAAATCCGGGTTTACTGCGTTCAATATCGATGTCTTCGATGCGCAACAGCGCCGTGCCGCTGAGCAGGCGGGCCGCATTCCAGGTATACAGCGCCGAATAGGCGTGGCCGAGATGCAGCCGCCCGTTGGGGCTGGGAGCAAAGCGAAGGACGGGTTTTGAGAGTTTTTGCGACACGGGTCTTTTCTACATGAGCCAAATGCCGCCGTCACCGCGCATCGACAGTGCCGAGGCGATAGCCGCCCATATCGAGTTGCTGGTGGGGATCGATCCGCGGCTGGCAACGGTGCGCGAGTTTGCCGGACCGGTACAACCGCGCATCAACCCGCCGGGTTTGGCCGGTATCGCCAAAGTGATCACCGGCCAGCAATTGTCAGTCACTAGCGCCGCCGCGATCTGGGGACGGTTCGAGCAATTGCCTGGCGCGCTCGATCCAATGACCTATCTGACGCTCACGGAAGAAGCAGTGCGTGCGACAGGCTTTTCAGGCGGTAAGTTCCGGACCGTCCGGGTGATTGCCGAGGCGATGGTGGCTGGCGAGCTGGATTTTGCGCATCTCGAAACGCTGGCGGCAGACGAAGCCGTGCGCTATCTGGTGGCGCACAAGGGCATCGGGCCGTGGACGGCGGAGGTCTACCTGATGTTTTGCGCCGGACATCCCGACGTGTTTCCGGCTGGCGATCTCGCCTTGCTGAAAGCTGTGCAGCATGGGCTTGGGCTTGACGCGCGACCGACCATCAAGGAAATGATCGGCATCGCTGCCGGCTGGGCGCCATATCGCTCGGCGGCGGCTTTGTTGTTCTGGCGCTATTTCGCGGTGATGCGCGATCGAGAAGGAATTTTGCTGTGATCAAGCTCTCCGGCCCCATGTTGCTCCCCGCCTCGGGCGTCGCGCCTACGCAAGCTGTAGTGTTGCTGCATGGCTATGGCAGCAATGGCGAGGATCTGATCGGGCTGGCGCCGCAGTGGCGCGGCATGCTGCCTGATGCGCTGTTCGTGGCGCCCAATGCTCCCATCCAAAGCGACGGGTTCGGGGACGGCTACCAGTGGTTCGAGATCGATTTCACAGGCGATCGGCTGGCTGCGCGCCAGACTGGCGTAATCAACGCCAAGCCGATCCTGCTGCAGTTCCTGCAGGACATGTGGGCGCAGACCGGCATTTTGCCCGAGAATACGATACTGGCCGGCTTCAGCCAGGGTGCCATGATGGCTCTGCATGTGGGGCTATCCCTTGAAACGCCGCTGATGGGCATCATCGCCTTTTCGGGCGCGTTCCTGCCGCCAGACGGCTTCGACGAGCCTGCCCGCGCCAAGACGCCAGTCTGTATCATTCATGGCGATATGGATGACGTGGTCAGTCCCGACTTCAGTGCAGACGCGGACGAGGTTTTACGGCTCGCGGGCTACGATGTCAGCTATCATGTCAGCGAAGGGGTCAGCCATGGCATCGCGCCGGACGGCCTCGAATTTGCCACGCAGTTCATCGCCCGCGTTTCACAAAAATAACTGACCGACGCCCGCTTCACAGGCCTGACATATTGGGCCTAGTATAAAGGCGCTATGGACTTACTCGATTCCCGTTCCGGGAGACTCCAGTGACCATCCACGTGTCGCCGGAGTCCTGTCCCGCACTAGTACTGAACGCCGACTTTCGGCCGCTCAGCTACTATCCTTTGTCCCTGTGGTCCTGGCAGGACGCCATCAAGGCGGTGTGCCTGGATCGGGTCAATATCGTGTCGCTGTATGACACGGTGATCCACTCGCCCAGCTTTGAAATGCGCCTGCCCAGCGTAGTGTCGCTGCGCGATTATGTGAAACCGGCGCGGCGCCCGGCATTCACGCGCTTCAACGTGTTCCTGCGTGATCGCTTTCAGTGCCAGTATTGCGGCTGCAAGGATGATTTGACCTTCGACCATGTCATCCCGCGCTCCAAGGGCGGCCAGACGACTTGGGAAAATGTCGTGGCGGCCTGTGCGCCCTGCAACCTGCGCAAAGCAAACCGGATGCCGAGCGAAATCCGCATGTTCCCATACCAGACGCCGTATCATCCGACGGTGCATGACCTGCACAATAACGGCCGGGCCTTCCCACCCAACCATCTGCACCAGAGTTGGCTGGATTATCTCTACTGGGATATCGAGCTGGAGCCATAGTTCTTGCTTGATGGGCATCCAATAACTATTATTGGTGTTGATCAGAGACAGGAAGCGACAGATGGCCATCAGTGCAGAACTGGGCGAAAACCTCGAAAAGGTCGTGACCGACCTGGTCGAGAACGGGCGGTACAACTCCAAAAGCGAGGTGTTGCGCGAGGGCGTCAGGCTGGTGCAGGAGCGCGAGGCGCGGTTGCGAGAGCTTAATGCCAGCATTAGCTCGGCCATCGCCGAAGGTGATGCCAATGGATGGCTTTCGGAAGACGAAGTTTTCGGTGAACTCGAAGCGCGCTACGCCGATGACGCCAAGTGATGCGCGTGGCTTACACGCCCGCATCCCTCCGAGACCTAACCTCTATTGGCGACTTCATCTCTTCTGATAACCGCAAGCGCGCCAGGACGTTCGTCGCCGAACTCCGCGGCGCTTGCCAGTCGCTCAGATCCGATAGCCTGCGCTATCCGCTTCAGGAAGAACTACCCGGCATGCGTCGCATGCCTGTCGGCAATTACCTCGTGATGTACCGAGTGTTCGACGAGCGAGTGCAAATCGTCCGTGTCATTCATAGTGCCAGAGAAATCGGTGGGCTGACCTTCGAGAACTAAACCCGATTGTGTCGCCGTGCCTGTGCCCAGATCGATACGCCCAGCAGCGCCACGATGGCGACTGATATCAGAGCGTTATATCCGGCCAGCGAGATCCCGAGAAAGCGGAACTGCACGACGTCGCAGCCGATGACTGGGGTGAGGTTGTCGAGCGAGCTGAAATCCATCATTTCGCCGACGCCGGTGCAGGCGGTGGGGCCGGGCCAGAAGCCCCATTCGACGCCGGCATGGTACACGCCCATATAGGAGCCCCACACGAAGATGGCGGTAACCACAGCCATGGCGATATACCAGACAGCCAGCGGCAGGCGGTTCCAGGTGACCAGCACGGCCAGCAGGATGGGCAGGCCGTAGTAGTATGCGAGGCGCTGTTCGAGGCAGAGCTCGCAGGGCACCAGCCCGCCGATCAGTTGCGATCCCCATGCGGCCGCGATGGTCGCCAATCCGAGCACAAAAGCGAAGCCCGCCGATTTCTTGTCGAGCGGATGAAGGATCGATGCAGCCATGCTGGGTAACTCTTATGTGACGCTGGTGGCTAGATAGCCCGCGATTGCGGCGAATTCCAGCGCGGAACGGGCTTGTGATCAGTCGCCGGGGAAGGTGATGCCGACCGCCTGGCGCAAGGCTATTGCATTGGCCGGGGCGTGCAGTTTGTCCTCGTGCACGAAATAGGC
>JAQGKG010000409.1 GCA_028290245.1 Devosia sp.
CGCATAAAAAATACAGAAATCAAGATCATGGGCGTGCTTTCACACCCGCCGCAACGCGGCAGTTAATCAACGCCCCTACGCAACCACGCCCTAATGGGTCCAGGGCGCCTTGCGGTCATGGCGGAAATTGTCGGGATAGCTCACGCGCTTGACGGTCGGCTCATGCGCTGGCTGCACCGAATAGGCGATGCCGTTCTTCTGCGCGTATGATTCGGCTTCTTCCTGCGTGTCGAAGCTGAGGCGGACCTGCTGGCGGGTGTCGCCCGAGGTCGTGTAGCCCATCAGCGGGTCGATGCTCTTTGATTCAGCCAGTTCGTGAACCAGAAACCAGCTCTTGGACTTGCCTTGGCCCGACTGCATGGCATTACGGGCCGGGCGGTAGATGCGGGCGGTCATGCAAAGTCCTCAACACGATGCGCTAACGGCTAGATGTGATGGTCGGAGTACAAAGATTCGAACTTTGGACCCCCGGTTCCCAAAACCGGTGCTCTACCAGGCTGAGCTACACTCCGAGATCACCGCCGTCAGTTAGCCGGTTCGAATTGAAAGCGCAAGCGTAACTACGTCAATGCACAGGCCATTGACGAAGAACCTTGCTACGTCCAGAAAACACACCATGCCGAACCTCACCCAACGCTGGCCTTTGGGCCTCAATCGCAAGAACTGGCCCGACTTTGCTGCGGCGATTGCCGGAGTTCTGTTCGTCCTGGTTTTTTTTGATGCCTATGTTTCCCAGACGCTGATGGCCTGGCCCGACGCCTGGAAGGCGCCATTTGCCTTCGTCACCGACTTCGGACTCTCCGAATGGGTGCTGATTCCCTCGCTGATCGTGCTGATTCTAGCTGTTGTCGCGGTTCGACTGGTGCCACGTGGGCTTTATCGCCGCGCTACATATGAGGCCGCTTTGGTGGCAGGCTTCATCTTTGTCGGTGTCGGCCTGCCCGGCCTTGCCGTCAATCTGCTCAAGCGCCTGATCGGGCGCGCGCGTCCCGAGCTGTTCGTCGAGAGCGGCATGTTCCAGTTTCAGAATATTTTCAATGACTGGAGCTTTCAGAGCTTCCCGTCGGGCCACGCCACCACGGCGATCGGCACCGCCTTCGTCATCGGCTTCATGGCGCCGCGCTATTTCCGGCTGATTCTGTTGATTGCGCTTATGACCGGCATTTCGCGCGTGGTCATCGGCATGCACTATCCGACCGACGTCGTCGCCGGTTTCGTCATCGGCGCGCTCGGCGCCTATGCCATCCGCAATGTCTTCGCCAGCCGCCGCTGGCTGTTCGCTTATCTACCCGATGGCACAGTCCGCTTCCGTGGGGCGCCAAACCTGCGCAAGGCCTGGCGTCGCGTGTTTCAGCGCGCCGCAGCGTAGCGCGCGATGGCCGCTGCAAGATCGGCCTTGAGATCATCCACGCCTTCCAGCCCGATATGCAGGCGGAACAAGTTACCCTCGGCAGTCCACGGCTTGGCCGTGCGATTCTTGTCCAGCTTGACCGGCAGGCACAGGCTTTCATAGCCTCCCCAGGAATATCCCATGCTGAACAGCTCGAGGTGATCGAGGAAGGCCGCCACCGAGGCGCGCGGAGCAGGGCGCAACAGCACCGAGAACAGACTGCCAGAGCCGATGAAGTCCCGCTTCCACAACTCATGGTCGGGATGGTTCGGCAACGCGGGATGCAACACTTGCACCACCTCGTCCTGCGCTTCCAGCCAACGTGCGATTTCAAGCGCCCGCTCCTGATGCTCCTTCATGCGAATCGCCAGCGTCCGAAGGCCGCGCGCCACGAGGAACGCGTCGTCGCCCGAGGTGAAGAAACCCAGCTCGCGCCGCACGCGCTCAACTTCCTTCCAGCTGTCCTCAGTCGTCGAGATCGTGCCGGCAAACGCATCCGAGTGCCCGACGAACATCTTGGTGCCGGTGTGGATAACTATATCAGCGCCCAGCTCCAGTGGGTGCAGATACAGCGGGCTGGCCCAGCTGTTATCGACCACAAGCTTGGCCCCGCCAGCATGAGCAGCCTTGGCCAGCGCAGGCAGGTCCTGCACCTCAAAGGTCAGTGACCCGGGGCTTTCGGCCAGCACGACCTTGGTATTGGGCTGCATCAACTCGGCTAGTCCGGCGCCAACCCGCGGGTCATAATACCGCGCCGTCACGCCCATACGTGCCAGGAAGCCGTCGCCAAACGAACGCGTCGGCTCATAGGCGCTGTCGGTGATCAGCACGTCGTCACCAGATTTGACGCAACTCATCAGCGCAATGGTGATCGCAGCCAGCCCGGATGGCACGAGACGGGTTCGATACGCGCCTTCGAGTTGGGTAATAATCTCCTCCACGCCCTCAGTGGTGGGATTGCCCGCTCGTCCATAAAGGAAGCGCTGCTGCTGTGCCTCAATATCGGCTAGCGTTTTGAACAGCACCGTTGAGCCGCGATAGACCGGGGTGTTGACGAACCCGAATTGATCTTCCGGCACCCGACCGTGGTGGGTCAGCACAGTCTCCAACGATTGTGTGCCGCGATTGCCGCTTTTTTTATCATTCATAATAGGCTCGATGCTCAAATTCGGGTCAATTGCACAAAGCTGTCTAAATAAGAGACAGGCATACTGTCCCAAGCCGCCATGAGCCCTTGACGCAACGGTCAATAGACGCTTGCATGCTTACCAGCATCACTCCGCTAGTTAAAGGCGGGGGTGCCACTGGGGACGCTGGCGCAAGCCTGATGAGCTCTGGGGTCATAAGGTCAGGAACAAAGGCAATTTTAATGCAAAAAACGCTCGTAACCATCGCAGTCGCGGCCTCGCTCGGTCTTGGCGCGACGGCTGCCAACGCAGCCACTCTCGATGACGTCAAGGCCAAGGATTACGTGCAGTGTGGCGTGACCGGCGGCGTCGCCGGCTTCTCGGCTCCCGATGCGAATAACGTCTGGGCTGGTCTTGAAGTCGACTTCTGCCGCGCCGTAGCATCTGCAATCTTCAACGATGCTGCAAAGGTTCGTTACACCCCCCTCACCAGCCAGGAGCGCTTCGCTGCTCTCTCCGCCGGTGAAATCGACATCCTGTCGCGCACCACCACCTGGACCATGAGCCGGGATACCGATCTGGGCATCAGCTTCGTCGGCACCATGTACTATGACGGCCAGGGCTTCATGGTCCGCGAAGCAGACGGCATCAAGTCGGCACTCGACCTGTCCGGCGCTGCTATCTGCATCGAATCGGGCACCACTACCGAGCTGAACGCTGCCGATTATTTCGCCGCCAACAGCCTCGAGTTCAACACCGTCGTGTTCGTCGATCAGGACGAAGTCGTTAAGGCCTACGAAGACGGCCGTTGCGACGTCTACACCACCGACGCTTCGGCTCTCGCTGCTGAGCGCTCCAAGTTTGCCAACCCGGCTGAACACATCATCCTGCCAGAAATCATCTCCAAGGAACCCCTTGGTCCAGTGGTTCGCCAGGGCGATGACCAGTGGTTCAAGATCAATCGTTGGGTCTACTTCGCACTGTTGGAAGCTGAAGAACTCGGCGTGACCTCGGCCAATGTCGACGAAATGCTCGGCTCGGACAATCCAGCCATCAAGCGCCTGCTCGGCGTTGAAGGCGACTTCGGCACCCCGATCGGTCTCACCAAGGATTGGGCATACCAGGTCATCAAGCTGATCGGTAACTACGGCGAAGCCTTCGAGCGCAACGTCGGCGTCAACACCGACATCGGTCTTGCTCGCGGCCTGAACGCTCTTTGGAGCGACGGCGGCCTGCAGTACTCGGCACCGATCCGCTAAGCGCGATCACAAGCCCGGCGCTCCTCGAGGGGAGCGCCGGATTTGGTTTTGAACGAGCGACTTCGATTTTTTTGACGGCGCCGGCTTAGTCGGTGAGTGCGTGGCGCAAGCTGCGCTGGCGGAGCCTTGCCGCCGTCTCAGTTTGTCGTAGTGGCGCTCGGTTCACAGCAAAGGAATGCATGCCCCATGGCGGTGCAAGACAATATCAGCGGACCGGCACCCCGGACTTCGCTGCTCAATGACCCGGTTGTCCGCGGTATTATTTACCAAGTGCTGGTTGCTGCCGCGGTGATCGCGTTCGCCGCATGGATCGTGATCAATACCGCTCAAAACCTGGCGATGCAGAACAAGACCACCGGTTTTGATTTCCTGTTTCGCACGGCCGGCTTCGACATCAGTTTCACGCTGTTCCCCTGGAGCCGCACGTCGCTGTACTGGCAGGCATTCTGCGCCGGGCTGCTGAACACCTTGCTCGTGGCAGTCATAGGCATCTTCTTTGCAACCATCATCGGTTTTTCACTCGGCATTGCGCGCCTGTCGTCCAACTGGCTGATTTCGCGTGTGGCCACGGTTTACATCGAGACCATCCGCAATATCCCGCTGCTGCTGCAATTGTTCTTCTGGTACTTCGCAGTGCTGAAGGCCATGCCCGCGGTGCGCGACTCATTTCTGCTGCCGCTGGGCGTTTACATCAACCAGCGCGGCATCATGGTTCCCAAGCCATTGCCCGACCATGAGTTCACCTGGGTCGCGGTGGCTTTTGTGCTGTCTCTCGTGGCCGCTATCGCGATCGGTATCTGGGCCACGCGCCAGCGCACGCTGACCGGGCACTATCCCCGCTCGATCCTGTTGGCCGCCCGGGTTGCCAATGCTGTCGTTATGCTGGCTCTTGGTTTCCTGGCATTCACCCTCCTCGGCCAGATCGTTCCTGCCCTCGGTAAGACAACGGTAGCCGCGGTCGGGGCCTTGGTCGTGGTGGGTATCTCGCTAACGCCCTATCGTCCCTATGCGGGCGCCTTCGTGGCCTTCGCCATTACGTTCGTCGTGTCCTCCGCCTTGCTCACTGCGATGTTCAGCGCCATTCCGCTCGTCGTGCTGCAAGGTGCCGGTCTGTTGATTGGTGCTGCTGTCGGTTGGATGATGCTCGATCGCATCGGCACTGCGCCGGTCGATGCCAGCAAGTTCCCCACCGCCTTGCCACTGCTGGTGGTCGTGGGCATTCCGCTGGCGCTCTACTATCTGATCGGCGCCGAACTGGCGTTTGAGCCCCCAGTGCTGCAGCGCTTCAATTTCCAGGGTGGCGTCCAGCTTCCCCCCGAATTGGTCGCTCTGGTGTTCGGTCTCTCAATCTACACAGCAGCGTTCATCGCCGAAAACGTCCGTGGTGGCATTCGTGCGGTGAGCCATGGCCAAACCGAGGCGGCTCAGTCGCTTGGCCTCAAGGAAGGCGATCGGCTTCGTCTGGTCATTGTCCCTCAGGCCATGCGCGTCATCGTGCCGCCGCTGACCAGTCAATACCTTAACCTGACCAAGAACTCATCGCTCGGCGCCGCCATTGGCTATCCCGAACTGGTCAACGTCTTCACGGGCACCACCCTGAACCAGACCGGCAAGGCGATCGAGGTGATTGCGCTGACAATGGCGGTTTACCTGACCTTCTCGCTGCTGACCTCGGCATTCATGAACTGGTATAACGGCCGCGTGGCCTTGGTGGAGAGGTAAGACCATGGCCATGGACCTCGGCTACGTTCGTTCGGAATTCGTGCCTGCCAAACCGGCCCCCGGCCGGACCGGCGGCCCGATTCTCTGGGCCCAGAAGAACCTTTTCTCGACGCCTGCCAACACGCTTTTCACGGTGATTGGCATCCTGTTTTTGCTCTGGGCAGTGCCGCCGCTTTACAACTTCATCATCGGCCACGCGGTTATGCCGGGTGGCACGGTCGAAGAATGCCGTGCCGAAGGGGCAGGGGCCTGCTGGGCCTATATCTATGCCCGCTTCAATTTCTTTATCTACGGCTTCTATCCCATCCAGGAATACTGGCGTCCCAACGTCGTCTTCGTGATGTTGGCTGCCCTGATCATTCCGCTGCTGATGCCGACGGCGCCGTTCAAGCGCACCAACGCACTGCTGTTTTTCGTGGTGTTCCCCATCGTCAGCTTCTACCTGCTGAGCGGCGGCGTCTTCGGCCTGCGCCGGGTGCCGACCGAACAGTGGGGCGGCCTGATGGTCACCCTGATTATCTCGCTGGTCGGCATCATCTGCTCGATCCCGCTTGGAATTCTGCTGGCTCTCGGCCGCCAGTCAAAGCTGCCGATCATCAAGACGCTCTGCGTAATGTTCATCGAGCTGTGGCGCGCTGTGCCACTGATCACCGTGCTGTTCATGGCCTCGATCATGCTGCCGCTGTTCATGCCTGCCGGCATGACCGTCGACAAACTGCTGCGCGCCCTTGTCGGCGTCACCCTGTTTTCGTCGGCCTATCTGGCGGAAACTGTTCGTGGTGGCCTGCAGGCACTGCCACGTGGGCAGTTCGAGGCCGGCGCATCACTGGGCCTGGGCTACTGGAAGCGGACGTATTTCATTATCCTCCCCCAGGCGCTCAAGCATGTGATCCCGGGCATCGTCAACAACTTCATCGCCCTGTTCAAGGATACCTCGCTGGTCTCCATCGTCGGCATTTTCGATCTGCTCAACACCGTGCAGTCGGCTAGTTCCGACATCGAATGGGCATCGCCTACCCAGGCAGTGACCGGCTACGTATTCGCCGCCTTCATGTTCTGGATATTCTGTTTCGCCATGTCCCGCTATTCGCTCTGGATGGAGC
>JAQGKG010000422.1 GCA_028290245.1 Devosia sp.
AGGCCGGGGCGATCTTTTGTTCGTGCAGCGGGCCGCGGCTGCCGAACGATGTGATCAAGACAGCGGACGATATCTACATTCGCTTTCATGGTGTCGAAAAGTGGTACCGCCATGATTACAGCTACGAGGAACTGATGGATTGGGCAGACCGTATTCGCCAAGCCAATGCCAAGCGGGTGTGGATCTACTTCAACAATGACTTCGACGGCTATGCGATCAAGAATGCGATAATGCTGCGCGAAATTCTGTCGGAGGTCTGACGGAAGGCAGTCAGGCGCCAGTTTAATGGTCGACCCTCGAGGATGCGTCGTCTTTCCCGCAGAGGGAAAGTGACGAACTAACATGTCACTTCTGGTGCGGATCGGGGATTTCAAGTATTGGCGGGCTACCAGTCCCAGGAGCGTCCGCCATGTCCCTGCCCCGCCACATCGCCGTTATCGACATCGGCAAGACCAATGCCAAGGTGGTGCTGATAAATTCGGGCACGCGGGAACAGGTGGCGGTGCGCAGCACGCCAAATGTGGTGCGGCGCGACGGCGTTTATCCGCATGCAGACGTCGAGATGCTATGGCGGTTCATCCTCGATAGCCTGACGGTGCTGCATGCCGAGCACAAGGTGGACGGGATTTCTATCACCACGCATGGCGCGACGGCCGCGCTGATGGCGGGCGATGCGTTGGCGATGCCGGTGCTGGATTATGAGCATAATGGGCCGGAAGAGACTGCCGTGGCTTATGGCGCGGCGCGGCCGGATTTTACTGAAACGCTGTCGCCGCGGCTGCCGAATGGGTTGAACCTTGGGGCGCAGATTTTCTGGCAGGCTCAGATGGCTGAGATTGCCGGCGTTACGGCCATCCTGACCTATCCGCAATATTGGGCGTGGCGACTGACGGGAGTTATGGCCAGCGAGTTGACGTCGCTCGGGTGCCATACCGACCTTTGGGCGCCGGGGAAGAGTGATTTTTCAAGCATGGTGGCCGCGCAAGGTTGGACGGGGTTGTTTCCAACGGTGAAGCCGGCTGCTTCGGTGATTGGTTACCTCACACCGCAAGCGGCGGAAGAGACCGGGCTGACGACGGATGTTCCGGTGACCTGCGGTATTCACGATTCCAATGCATCGCTGCTGCCGCATCTGGGGGCGCATGAGGCGCCGTTCACGATCATTTCGACGGGCACCTGGACCATTGCGATGACCGTGGGCGGGGATACGACGCATCTCGATCCGGCGCGGGACAGCTTGGCCAATGTGGATGCGTTTGGGCGCGCGGTGCCGACAGCGCGGTTCATGGGCGGGCGGGAATTTGACCAGCTGGTGCCGGAGAACAAGACCCCGAGCGAGGCGGATATTGCCAAGGTGATCGCTGAGGATATTCGCGTGCAGCCGAATTTTAATCCGGGTGTGGGGCCGTTCCCGGCTGCGATTGGGCACTGGACGCGGCCGGCTGAAGAACTTACCGCGGGAGAGCGGACGGCGGCGGTGTCGCTGTATCTGGCCTTGGTGACGGCGGCGTGCCTTGGGCTGTGCGGACTGGGCAAGGAAATCATCATCGAGGGTCCGCTGGCGCGCAACGCTCTATTTGCGCAGGCGCTGGCTGGGCTGACTGGCGTGAAGGTTTCGGCATCGGGCGATGCGACGGGGACCAGCCTAGGGGCCAGCATGTTGTTTGGCGGGGGCGAAGGGCATGCGGCGGTCGGTGTGCCAGTGGTTGCGCTCGATGTGCCCGGGCTGGACGCCTACGCCCAGCGCTGGCGGGCGGCAATCTAGTTCGTCGGTTTCTAGCGCTCAACCGCTTCGTCGACTGAGGTGACCGCGTTGTGCAGGCTGCGTTCGCGGAGCCAGATGTAGAGGCCGCTGGCGATGATGATGGTGGCGCCAAGGGCGAACCAGTTGTCGGGTGGCTGGTTGAACACTACCCAGCTTGCCAGCGCCAGGTAGAGCAGTTGCAGGTAATTGAACGGTGCCAGCGTAGCCGGGGTGGCGTAGCGGTGCGCGACGGAGATCAGCGAATGGCCAATCAAGCCAGTTGCGCCGAGGGCGAAGAAGGCTACCCACGATATCGGCTGGCTGGGCCACACCCAGCCGGCCGAGGCGAAAGGCGTAACCATCAGCAAGGCGACGCCGCCCGCATAGATCTGCTGGGTCATGGCGCCATCGACCCCAGCTAGCTTGCGGGTGACGATGGAGAATAGAGCACCAAAGAAGGCGGCCATGATGCTGAGCAGCGCCGCCGGATGGAAAGCCTCGGTGCCGGGGCGAATGATGATCAGGATACCGATGAAACCGATGCCGATGGCCAGCCAACGGCGCCAGCCGACATGTTCGCCGAGCAACGGGCCTGAGAGAGCACAGACCATCAGCGGCGAGGTGAACAGCAGCGCGCCGGTGACGGTGAGCGGCAGATAGCGCATCGAGAGGAAATTGCCCGCAGTCGAGCCGAGCAGGCAGAGGCCGCGGGCGACTTCAAGCTTCCAGTTGCCGGTGGCGAACAGGCTCCAGCCGTGCATCGGCAGCACAAACACCAGCAGCAATGCGACATGCAGGCCATAGCGGGCGAACATGATTTCGCCGGTCGGCATGCCGGTGATCGACAGCCACTTGGCCGAGACATCGAGGAAGATCAGCACGGACTGCGCCAGCACCAGGATAAGAATGGCGCGGTTGGCATTGTATTCGATGGCGGCGACCGGGCGAGCCATCAGTTTTCCTCGACGATGGGCGTAACCGGCTTGGAAAGCGCGCGCTCGCGCAGCCAGATGTAGAGGCCGCTGGCCATGACTATGGGCGCGCCGATGTAGAGCCAGATGTCGGGGGGCTGGTTGAAGACCAACCAACTGACCGCGGCGAAGAACACGATCTGCACATAGGCGAAGGGCGCCAGGGTGGAGGCTGGTGCGAAGCGGTGGGCGACGGTGATGAACTGGTGGCCGGAGAAGCCGATGACGCCGATTAGAGCGAGAACGGTCCAGTCGACGGGAGTGGCTGGCCAGACCCAGGTGGCGATGGCGAAGGGCGCCAGCACCACTGTGGGCAAGGCGGCGCCGTAGAATTGCTGGGTGCCGGCTGAATCGACGCCCGCAAGCCGGCGGGTCATCATGGCGTAGACGGCGTATGAGCAGGCGCCGCCGAGTGACAGCAGGGTTGCGGGATTGAACACTTCGGTGCCGGGACGCACGATGATCAGCACGCCGACGAAGCCCACCGCGATGGCAGTCCAGCGGCGCCAGCCGACTTGCTCCTTGAGGAAAATCACCGACAGGGCAGTGATAATCAACGGCACGGTGAAGCCGATGGCGCCGGTAACGGTCAGTGGCAGGTAGCGGACGGCGGTGAAGTTGCACATCGTGGCGCCGACGAGGCCCGCCGCGCGCAGCATTTCGAGTTTGACGTCATTGGTGCGCAGCAGGCTCA
>JAQGKG010000438.1 GCA_028290245.1 Devosia sp.
TAATAAATCACAACCCGAATTCACTCGCACGGTGAAGGACTACCTCGAGCGCCGCGTCACCAATGGCCAGGCTAACAAGGGTCGCGCGATGCGGTCCGAATGGAACCAGACGCTGACCGGGTCGCAGCAGCGCTGGGGCGTGCAACCGGAATTTGTGCTGGCCATCTGGGGCATGGAAACCAATTTCGGTGGCTTCATGGGTGGTGAGCACACGATTCATGCGCTGGCGACGCTGACGGAGGGTGGCTATCGGCCGGATTTTTTTCGTGAAGAATTGCTGACCGCCTTGCGCATCATTTCCGACGGCAATGTAAGCGCCGATGACATGACGGGCTCATGGGCCGGCGCCATGGGCCATACCCAGTTCATGCCCTCTAGCTTCATGCGCTACGCGGTCGACTATAACGGCGACGGCAAGAAGGACATCTGGAACTCGGTGCAGGACGCGCTGGGCTCCACCGCCAATTACCTGCACAGCTTCGGCTGGCGCCAGGGCGAAACCTGGGGTTATGAGGTCAAGCTGCCAAGCGGCTTCGACTATGCCGGGGCACGCCAGCTTGAGCGGGCACCGCTCGGCCAGTGGCAGGCCATGGGCATCCAGCGCGTTTCGGGCAAGCCATTTCCGCGTAGCAGCGATATAGGGCGGCTGTATATGCCGGCCGGCGCCTCAGGGCCGACGTTTTTGCTGCTGCCTAACTTTGATGTGATCAAGCGCTACAATAATTCGGACAGCTACGCGTTGGCCGTCGGTCACCTAGCCGATCGCATCATTGGCGGCGGTGACTTTGCCGCGGCTTGGCCTGCGGGGGACTATGCGCTGAGCAAGGCGCAGCGGGCTGAACTGCAGACGTTGCTGGGCCGTGCCGGCTATGAGGTCGGCTCGCCCGATGGCGTGCTGGGACCCAAGACGCGTGCCGCCGTAGTGGCCTATCAACAGCGCGCGGGTCTGCCAGCTGACGGACACATTTCGGGAAGGCTTCTCGACCGGCTCAAGCGTTAACCAGTCGTTAACCCTTTGGGGGCACCCTGAGCGGGCTTAAGTAGAGGGCAGGCAGTCTCCATTCATTCGAGGCGCCTGCCCTCGCCCATTAAGCGAGGCCGCTGTGATGGCCACAATATTCCCGGTATTTGCCGCTAGGTGGCGGCTCTCCCAATTTGCGCGTTGTAGTCATGTCTAAGCCCCAATCCCTATCCCGTCGTACCCTCATCGGCCTGCTGCTGGCGAGCGTCGTGCTGCCCAGCCCAGCCTTTGCCCTGTCCATCATGGACCCGTTCAACCTGCCGGCGGCTATGGATAGCGGTACGGTCAAGGTCGGTGACGGCATCGCCTATGCCGATGGGCCGCGCCACAAGCTCGACGTCTATGCGCCTGCAGCGCGCGGTGCCTTGGCGCCAGTGGTGTTCTTTATTTATGGCGGCGGCTGGAGCCGCGGCGAGCGCTACGAATATCAGTTCGTCGGCCAGGCCCTGGCGTCGCGCGGTTTTGTCGTGGTCATCGCCGACTATCGGCTGGTGCCGGAAGTGACCTATCCGGCCTTCCTCGAAGACAGCGCCAATGCCCTGGCCTGGGTGCAGGATAACATCACCGCGTACGGTGGCGATCCCAATCGCCTGTTCCTCGCCGGTCACTCGGCTGGCGCCTACAATGCCACCATGCTGGCGCTCGATCCGTCGTTCCTGCGCGAATATGGCGTGACCATGCCGATCCTCGGCGTTGCGGCGCTGTCCGGGCCATTCGACTTTTATCCGTTCGAATATGGTGAGGTGCGTGAGGCATTCGGCAAGGCGCCAAACCCGCAAGGCACACAGCCGATCAACCTCGTCACCAGCGAAACGCCGCCGATGTATCTAGCGTCCGGCACGACCGATCCGATCGTGCGGGTACAAAACACCGAGCGTTTTGCCCAGAAGCTCAAGGACAGCGGCGTCTGGGTCACCACTCGCTATTATGAGGGCTTCGGCCATATGGAGCCAGTGCTGGCGCTTGGTGCGATGTGGCGCTGGCGCATGCCGGTGCTCGACGACATGGTTGCCTTCTTCCAGATGTTCGGCGCCTTCCCCAGCGGCGTGCCTTATGTCGCCGTAGCGCCTAACGCCCCCGAAGAGCTGCCGGAAGCCATCGCCCCGATGAACCAGATCGTGCAGCAGATGAACGACATGTTCCAGCCGATCGAAAACTAGGGCCCGGCGCAGAGCGCAAGATCGCTCCAGTGGAGCGATCTTAGGGCACTAGGTCAAGAGGCCTATGGCCGAATGGCACGAAGCCTCAGCTGTCACAGACCCCTTACTATTAGGGCTGCTCAACCTCCACCGAAGCTGCCGAGCGTGTGTTTTCCCCATGGAACACCGCCTCGATGTTATTGCCATCGGGATCCAGCACAAACGCGCCGTAATATCCCGGGTGATAATGCCATTCACCCGGCCCACCATTATCAGTCCCCCCAGCCGCCAGCGCTGCCTCGTAAAACGCATCGACCATGGCCCGGCCCTTGGCTTGAAACGCCAAATGAATATGGGTGGGGACGGTGTCAGCTTCCGCCGCATCGACGAACAACTCATCAACCTGAAACCAGCCCTCGCCTTGCATTTCTATGCTGAGGCCTAGCGTGGCCAACGCGGCTTTATAGAACCGGCGCGTATCTGCAAAGTCTCGCGCCCGCAAGTGAACATGGTCGATTAGTCGGCCAAAGTGCCAAGTCATGATGCTCCTCCATAAACTGGTACAAAGCAAAACCGCCCGGAACAGGTTCCGGGCGGCTTGAAATCGAGATGGCTAATTCGGCTTACTCGGCTTCGTTGGCCGGGGAAGAGTTGAGCTGGCCGTATTTTTCAACGCCGATCTTTTCGAGCAGGTCGAGCTGGGTCTCGAGGAAGTCGATGTGACCTTCCTCGTCGGTCAGCAGGGCTTCAAAAAGGTTCTTGGAAACGTAGTCGCCGATGCTTTCGCACAGCTCGCGGCTGGCCTTGTAGGCGGCGCGGGCTTCGTATTCGCCGGCGAGGTCGGCTTCCAGCACTTCCTTGATGGTCTGGCCGATTCGCAAAGGCGCAACGCGCTGCAGGTTCGGGTGACCTTCGAGGAAAATAATGCGCTCGATCAAACGATCGGCATGATGCATTTCTTCAATGGATTCTGCGCGTTCCTTGGCAGCCAGCTTCTTAAAGCCCCAGTCGTCGAGTAGACGAAAATGGACCCAATACTGGTTGACCGCACCGAGTTCGAGAAAGAGGGCCTCGTTAAGCCGCTCGATGACTTGTGCTTCGCCTTTCACGCCGTACTCCACTCTGTTGCTTTTTAAGCTTGTCTAACCCAGATGGAAGCGAAACGACTTCGCCGGTCTCCAGGGCTTGCTGCGAGTGGTAGTTTTCGGTGACGCGGACAATAATGTCCACCACATTCGGTACGCAACCGCTGCATTTGGCGCGGCGATTCAGCTCACCATAGACCTTGGCCGGCACGACAAGTTGCCAGGGATCGGCTTTGAGCAGATCAAGAACGATGTTCTCGATCTCGCTGCTGGTGATCATATTGCACTGACATACGAGCATAATGGTGCGTCTGGTCTAGTGGAGCTTGCTGGCCGCATAAAGCGACTCCATTAGGTGAATGTCAATGTCAGATTTGAATTGGCCTAGGGAGTTGATCAGGGATCGGCGTTCCTGAATCCGCTTCGCCTGCCGTCGCCACGGGCGTCATCAAAGCTCTGCCGTGATGGTGCCGAGCATAAGATGAGGCTCGCTTTGCTCTCCATGAGTTGTGCGGCGACCGCTGCGCTTTAGCGAAACATTGTTAGCCTCTGCGCCGTTACCTAGGCCGTACGAAACGGGGCGGACATGGCTATCTCTATCCTCAGCGTCATCAATGCCCTCAGCCCCAAGGATATCGGGTCGCGCAGGATCGCACGCGATGTGCCCTATGGTCGCGCGGCGCGACAAAAGCTCGATATCTACGCACCGCGGAAAACCAAAGGCCCGCTGCCGGTAGTGTTTTTCATCTATGGCGGCTCGTGGATGGATGGCAGCCGGCACCAGTATGACTTCGTGGGCAGGGCGCTCGCGGCGCTGGGCTATGTCACGGTGATTGCCGATTACCGCCTGGTGCCAGAAGTAGAATATCCTGGGTTTCTCGACGACGGCGCTGCGGCCTTTGGTTGGGTGGTCGAGCATATTGCCGAATATGGCGGCGATCCCAGCCGCATGGCGCTGATGGGCCATTCGGCGGGCGCCTATAATGCGATGATGTTGGGGCTGAACTCGCAGTATCTGGCCCAGCTCGGCCTGCACAATCGCCTGCGTTGCATAGTCGGCCTGTCCGGTCCCTATGACTTCTTCCCGTTCGACGGCCCGATCACGCTGCGCACCTTCGGCGCAGTGCGCGAGCCGCTGGCGACGCAGCCAATCAATCACATCACTGGGGCCGTGCCGCCGGTATTCCTCGGCTCAGGCGACAAAGACACACTGGTCTATCCGCGCAACAGCGTCGCTCTGGCCAAGAAGCTTCGCGGAGCTGGCGTCACCGTAGTCAAGAAGCACTATCCGGCCCTTGGACATCCCGGTCCATTGCTGGCGCTGGGCGTTCCAGCTCGCCGCATCGCGCCAGTGCTGGCCGACGTGGCCGACTTCTTGCGCCAGTATCTCTAGAGCTTGCGTTCCTGCTGCCGGCGCGCCGCGATGATCGCGGCCGAAGCGGCCGTCCGGTGCGACGACGAGAAGAACTCGCGATGCGCCAGGATCAGGATGGTGGCGGCGCAGGTAGCGATGGGCAGCCATTCCGAGACGAACCAGGCGACGGTTGCCACCGAGAAATAGTAGGCCCGGATGCCGCTGTTGAAATTCTTCGCCCCCAGCGCATTCATCCGCGTAATGGCGTCGATTTCCTCGTCCGAGATCGGCGAGGAATGATCGATCGCCCCGAGCATGATGCAAAAGTGATTGAACTGTCGCAGCGCAAGCGTGAAGGCGAAAAACGCCAGCACGAACATGGTCAGCATCACGACCAGATGCAGTTGCACCTCGGTCACCGTGTAGACCCGGTGCAGCGACGCTGAATTGAGCGCCGCCATCAGCGCCGGCAATTGGCCGAACACCGCGAAGATCGCTAGGATCAGCAGCACGGCAGTGGAGGCGAGGAAGCTGACCGAGCCCATGATGTTGCCGGATAGGATCGCGTCGAACGGCGATTCCCGCACCGCCGCATTGGCCACCCAGCGACGGCGTTGCATGTTCATGATCACCGACAGCGACGGCCGCAGCTTTTCCACCTGCGGCACGATGATGTTGTAGGCGAAGTAGCAGAGCAGCGGCAAAAGCGTCGAAATCAGTGTCGTCGACAAGGTCGCCCCCGAATCTGCATAATGCCTGCGTTTATAGCGCTTCGACTTTGCTCGATGCTAACAGTCTGTTAGCCGAATGTTATCAGATCGGGCGCGGATAGCGGCGATGCAGCGCATCGATTTCGGCCAGCAATTCGGGCGACAATGTAGGTCCGGCGGCCCCGATATCATTAGCCAACTGCTCAGTGCTGGTGGCGCCGATGATGACCGAAGTGGTGAACGGCCGGGTCATGGCGAAGGCGATCGCCATCTGCGAAACGTCGAGCCCATGTCGTTTGGCCAGCGCAATATATTCCTTTCCGGCGGCCTCGGAATGCTCGTTGAGCCGCCAGAAACCCTTCTGATAATCGCCGCGGCTACCCTTGGGGATATGGCCGTCAAAGTACTTGCCGGTGATCAGCCCGCCGGCCAGCGGCGAATAGGCCAGCAGGCCCACATCCTCATGATGGCTCAGCTCCGCCATGTCGTGATCGAAAATACGACGCAGCAGGCTATATTCGTTTTGCACGGAAACGAGGCGCGGCAAGCCTTTAGCCTCGGCGATGCGCAGCCATTGCGCAATGCCCCAGGTGGTCTCGTTGGAGACGCCGACATGGCCCAGCTTGCCTTCCGTGACCAGCGCGCCAAGCGTTTCCAGCATGTCCTCGATATTAGCCAGCACATCCGCCGTGTCCTGCTTGTGGGGCTCGTAGGTCCAGTATCCCTCGAAATTGTAGCTGCCGCGACCAGCCCAGTGGATCTGATACAGGTCAATGTAATCGGTCTGCAGGCGTCGCAGGCTTGTCTCGAACGCTTCGCGCAAGGTCTTGCCGCTGGTGCGCGTATTGTTGCGAATGAAATCGACAGGGCCGCCGCTGACCTTGGTTGCGAGCACCCACTGGTCGCGCTTGCCGGTCTTCTTGAACCAGTTGCCGATGATTTCTTCAGTGCGGCCAGAGGTTTCGGGGCTGCGCGGCACGGCGTAGATTTCGGCAGTGTCCATGAAATTGAGCCCGGCCTCGAGCGCCATGTCGATCTGGGCATGGCCCTCAGCCTCGGTATTCTGGCTGCCCCAGGTCATGGTTCCAAGGCACAGTTCGGTAACGAGCAGGTCGGTGCGGCCAAGCGGCTTCAGTTTCATAAGACAAATCTCGACAAGTGGTATGGAAGCCTGCGTACCCTAGCCGAACCAACCAAAAATGACAGGCTTGCTGCCCAAAAAATCGTACCGTCAAAAAACCGCCACGCAATGGCGTTTAGGGGTTGAGCAATCGGCGATCACCCCCTATATACCCCTCATGTTGCAGGCAAGCTTGCAACTGATGACAACCCACCCGGCATTGTTATCAAACATCCTTGTCGCGGGATGGAGCAGCCCGGTAGCTCGTCAGGCTCA
>JAQGKG010000141.1 GCA_028290245.1 Devosia sp.
CAGGCGGTTGGTGCGCACTGCCGGGTCGGTGTCGTTGACCAGCACGGCGGTGAAAAACGCATCGACCGGCGCACGCAGCGTCGCCAGCTCGGCCATGGCGCCCTTGTAGTCGTCCTGGCCCACATGGCTCGATACCGAAGCGTGAACGGCATCCACCGCGAAGGCCAGATCGGTCTCTTCCGGCAGCTTCAGCGCGTCCTGATCGATAGCGCCAGCATAAGTCTTGCCGTCCTTCTTTTCCTCGGCAGCGAGAATGTTCGCCCCGCGCTTGTAGCCAGCGAGCAGGTTTTGGCCGTCGGTTGACGACAGCAGCGCAGTGAGAGCTTCGGCACGCTGGATGATCTGCAGCACGTCGTTGCTTCCGGGAACGATAACCGCATCAACAAGGTCGTGACGGGCGCCGCTATCTTTTAGCATGACCTTCAATCTGTCATGGAAAAATGCCAGCAAGCTCGTGAGGTCCTGACGCATGTCTGCCTCTTCAGAGGCTCCATCGACCTCAGAATCCGTAAGCGAACCATCTGACTTGAATACAAAATCAATGATGCGTTCTGCCTGTTCTTGGTCCTTCGCGACTTTCACGAGATCTAGTGTGGGCGCTAAATATGCACGAACATCCATTCGTGCTGTCTGTGACCGGTTTTTGATCCAGGCCATCATCATGGCAGCGAGCAATGGAAAGCTCAGGTTATTTTCCGTGATGATGCGGATAACCCCCAGCGCCGCACGGCGTAGTGCGAACGGATCGCGCGAGCCTGTCGGCTTTTCATCTATGGCCCAGAAGCCGGTAAGCAGGTCCAGCTTATCAGCCAAGGCTACGGCGATCGATACTGGCTCCGTGGGCACCTTGTCAGTGGGGCCAACCGGCTTGTAATGCATTTCGACGGCGGTCGCGATATCGGCTGGTTCGCCCTGCGCCGTGGCGTAGTAGCGGCCCATCAGGCCCTGCAGTTCGGGGAATTCGCCTACCATGCCGGTGGTGAGGTCAGCCTTGGCCAACATGGCTGCTCGCTTGGCTCGTTCGGGATCGGCCCCAACAAGTGGAGCGATCTCGCCGGCAAGTTCCACAAGCCTGCTGACCCGCTCAAACTGGGTCCCGAGCTTAGCATGGAACACGGTGTCCCTGAGCTTTTCCACGCCATCGGCCAGCGGCAGCGCCAGGTCGCCCTTGTAGAAAAACGCAGCGTCGCTCAGGCGAGCACGGATGACGCGCTCGTTGCCCGCGATAATGGTGGCGCCGCCATCACTTGCTACGGTGTTAGCGGTGATGATGAAATTTGGCGCCAGCTTGCCGCTGGCATCACGCAGGCAGAAGCATTTCTGGTTGGCGCGGATGGTGGCGATAATGGCTTCTTCGGGCACTTCGAGAAACGCCGGATCGAACGAGCCCATCATGACCACCGGCCATTCCACCAGCCCGGCGACTTCCTCAAGCAGCCCCTCGTCGGCGATGATGCTCAGGCCCTGTGCGAAAGCCAGGTGCTCGGCATCGGTGCGGATGATGTCTTTGCGGCGATCGATATCGAGCACCACCTTGGCGCGCTCCAACGCTTCCGCATAGTCATCGAAGCGGCGCACGCGGATCGCGTTGGGCGCCAGGAAGCGATGGCCAAACGTGGTCTGGCCGGACTGCAAGTCGCCCGAGGCAAAGGGGATCACCACCGGCTCTTCGTTTTCGGTGCCGAAGGTCGCGGTGATGGCGCGCAATGGGCGCACCCAGTTGAAGCTGCCATTGCCCCAGCGCATCGGCTTGGCCCAGGGGAAGTCGGTTAGAATCTTGGGCAAAATGGCCGACAGCAGCGACACCGCTTCAGCGCCCGGCTTGTTGATATGGGCAACGTAGAAATCGCCCTTCTTGGGGTCGCTTTCCACCTTGGCCTCGTCCAGCGAGGTCAGCCCTGCCGCACGCAAAAAGCCATCGATTGCGGGCTGCGGCGCGCCGACCTTGGGGCCCTTCTTTTCTTCGCGCGTATCGGGCGAACGGGCCGGCAGTCCGGTGACGGTCAGCGCCAGCCGGCGCGGCGTCACGAATGCCTTGGCGCCCTCATAGACCAGACCTGCATCGACCAGCGCGTTGGTCACAGCTTTCTTGAGGTCTTCGGCGGCACGACGCTGAAAGCGGGCCGGGATTTCCTCGGAAAAGAGTTCAAGCAACAGTTCGGGCATGGCGGTACCAAGGGTTAGAAAGCGCAGTTTTGCTTAGCTTGGGCAGGCGGGGTTGTCTATTGGCGATTACCAGCCGCCACCCCCGCCCCCGCCACCGCCGCCGCCGGATGAGCCGCCACCACCACCACCGCCGCCGCCGCCTGAGCTGAAGCCGGAGGAGCTGGCCTGCACGGGTTGCGCTGCGACCATGGCCGCGGTCATGCCAGCCGATGCAGCACTGATGGCGCTGGAGATATTGCCCGGCGAAAAGTCAGAACGGCCGGAATACCAATAGGGGTTGTAGATCGAGCCCGCCGCGACATCGCTGACGGCGTTGCGGGCCAGTTCGCCCTCGAAGTGCTCGGACCAGGGTTTTTCGACGCCCAGCGCAATTGCATAGGGCAGGATGCGCTCGAAACGACCGACCGTCATCGGCGGCTCGTCGACAATGTTCAGCCGGTTCTTTTCGGCGGTGTCGAGGTACAGCTTGAAGCCCTCGATCTGGTCCATCACCCTGCGGCCCTGGATGGTCGGCGCGCGCATCAGGACAGCGAAGATCACCGTGATCAGCACGATGGATGCCGCCGCCACGAATGACGTGTTCACAGTGAGGTGGGTAAAGCCCTCGATCCCACTGCCGACCAAGTTGAAGCCGATGACGCCGATCCACAGCATGACGAAGAAGCGCCGGAAGCCGCCGCCCCTCCACAGGGCGTTGCCCACCGTGCCGACGAGGCCCAGCACAATGCCGACCACGACGCCGATGATCAGCCATTCGGGCTCCAAGGCCTCAAAAAACACCATGATGACCAGCACCGCGAGGGCGATGAACAGGCTGAGCGCCGCATAACCGAAGTTGTGGTTGAACCAGACGCTGCGGTTCTCATTGGTGATGGCGGTGTGCAACTCGTCGCGCTGCTTGGAGATCTCGACGCCATTGCTGGTGTCGATAGTCACCGCGCCCTTGGATTGCAGATAGGCGAACAGCTTCTGCTCGCCGGCCGGCAATTTCCCATCCGGAGCCTTGCCAGTCACTTCCACCGTCAGGCCGGTCTTGGGGTTGTCGATCTTGACCAGCCCTTTGACGCCAAGGTCGAACAGCGTTGCTGTAAACGCGGTCCAGCCGTGGAAGCCCCATTTATCGACATAGTGGGTCAGCGCCGGGGAGAAATCCTTGGGTGGATGGAACAGCGGAATGATGGTGCCCTTTGCCGGATCGCGGCCGACCCGGTTCCAGGCAAGAACATTATAGCCGAGGACCAGAATGACGCCGAGGATGGGTAGGAAGACTTCCCGCATGTCCGACAGCCACTGAAAAAAAGCATCGGTGCCGCTCAACGGGACGAGGATGCCCTTCTGAAACTTGACGGCAAAGCTCATGCCTTCGCCCGCACCGAGTTGCCGATCGGTGCGGAAGGTAGCGGTGTTGTCGGTATTGCGGGTGACGATTACCGCCTGCTCGGTCGAGCCGACCGGTCCGGTGTAGGCGACGAGGTCGGAAATCACCGCTCCATCAGGCAGGGTGACGCGTGCCACCGAGCGCACGATCGGGAAAATCCAGTAGTTGCCGGTGGCATTCCAATACAGCTCGTCATGGTCCTCGAAGCTGCGGGCCATGCGGTCCATGGTGTAGGTGATGACGTAGCGGTGCTTGCCGTCCGAAATGAACTGCTCGCTGTCACCGATCCAGATACGGACGAAATTGCCCATCCGCTCGGTGCGGAACGGCTCGTCGGCGCCATCGCGCGTCACACTCTCGACATTGAGGTCGGAGCGAATTTTCTGCCCGGAAATCGATAGCTGCACCGTCGGGATATCCCGATAGATGCCACGCCGGATTTCAACGCCCTCGGCATTCACCTCGATTGCTTCGCTGACGCGCACCGAGCCATCGGTGCGCAACGTCACGTTGGACGCGAGGCTGGAAATCTCCTCGCGAGCCATCGACGGCACGGCAAGCAGCAGCCCCAGCAGCAGGGCTATGGCGGCGCGGGCAATCCAGCGCATGGCGACTAGTTGAACTTGACCACGGGCGCGGCGCGGTCGGCTTCGTTTTCGAGCTCGAAATACTGCGCGGTCTTGAAGCCGAACGGGCCGGCGATGAAGTTGGACGGCACGGATTCGACCATGACGTTCATGTTGCGAACCGAGCCGT
>JAQGKG010000468.1 GCA_028290245.1 Devosia sp.
GGCCACTGATGCCGCGGGGTGGCCAGACCAGGGTGCCGAAGCACTGGCCGTGATAAATCACATCGCGACCATCTGGATGGGCAAGACAGAGCGTGGCGTTGAACGAACCCTTGCGCTGGCCCGGTGAGGTGGCATTGGCGGCCTGCAGCGCATCTTCGACGCGCTTCATGGCGTGGTTGAAATCGCGGGGAACACCAGCCCAGTCAGCGGTGTAGACGCCGGGATCGCCGTTGAGCGCGTCGATGCAGAGGCCCGAATCATCTGATAGCGCCAGCATGCCGGTAGCTTGCGCCGCGGCGTGAGCCTTGAGGCGCGCGTTTTCGGCAAAGGTGGTGCCGGTTTCTTCCGGCTCGGGCAGGCCGAGTTCGCCGGCGGAGGTCAGCTCCAAGCCAAACGGCTCGAACAGCTCCTGGAATTCCTTGAGCTTGCCGGCATTGTGGGTGGCCAGAACCAGGCGGTCACCTTGGCGAAGCTTAGGGATCGAGCTCATTTGCTGGCTCGGGGCTTGGCGTCGAGGGCGCGCGATACATCGTGCCACAGGGCGCAGTTTTCGGGTGAAATAGTGCGCGTGCTCTGGGCCGGCTTTTGCGCGGCGCGGTTTGCGACTTTCTTCAGGAGCCAGGCGATCATGCGGAGAGGGCCTCCTGCTGGAGCAGGCCGAGTTCGCCGATGCCCTGTTCGGCCAGCTCCATCAGCGCGTTGAGTTCGTCGCGGCTGAATGGCACCTGTTCGGCGGTGCCCTGAATTTCGACGAATTTGCCCGAGCCGGTCATGACGAAATTGGCATCGGTGTGTGCCTCGACGTCTTCGAGATAATCGAGATCGAGTACAGGCGTGCCGCGATAGATGCCGCAGGACACGGCGGCGACCGAATCACGCAGGGCCTTGCCCTTGGTCAGCTTGCGCTCGTCCATCCACTTGATGGCATCGGCCAGCGCCACATAGGCGCCGGTGATCGACGCGGTGCGAGTGCCGCCATCGGCTTCGAGCACGTCGCAGTCGATAGTGATCTGGTTTTCGCCGAGCAATTGCATATCAACGACTGCGCGCAGCGAGCGGCCGATCAAACGCTGAATTTCCTGGGTGCGGCCGCTTTGCTTGCCGGCAGCGGCTTCACGACGGGTGCGCGAACCGGTGGCGCGGGGCAGCATGCCGTATTCGGCGGTGACCCAGCCCTGGCCCTTGCCGCGAAGCCAGCCGGGAATGCTGGTTTCGACGGAAGCAGTAACGAGGACTTTGGTGTTTCCGAAGGAGACGAGGCAGGAGCCTTCGGCCTTCATGGCGACATTGCGCTCGATGGTTACGGCGCGCATTTGATTGGGCTCACGTCCAGAAGGGCGCATCAGGTATCCGGGAGAAATTATTGTTAACCGCCTCTTAACCCTCATTGGCGGGGCTCACAAGCGGCGGTGGCTTGGCGCGCGGCAGCAATGCGCTTAAATGAGACAGCACGGTTAAAGCGGAAGATTTTATCCAACCTCATGGTCAGACCGCCCGAAGACTTCCTGAGCGTGCTCAACGCGCGTAGCCAGGACATATTCAAGAAGATCGTCGAGCGCTATCTCGACACCGGCTCGCCCGTGGGTTCACGCGACTTGAGCCGCATGCTGCAGACCGGATTGTCGCCGGCTTCGGTGCGCAATGTGATGGCCGATCTCGAAGACCTCGGCTTGATCGCGGCGCCGCATACTTCGGCCGGTCGGGCGCCGACGCAGGAGGGCCTGCGGTTTTTTGTCGATGCCATGCTGGAGGTCGGCGCGGTCAACGAAGTCGAGCGCAGCCAGATCGCCAAGAGCATCGAGGGTCAGCATCGGGGGCAGGTGGAAGATGTGCTCACCGAGGCCAGCCAGTTGCTCAGCGGCTTGAGCCAAGGGGCCGGCGTGGTGATTGCCACCAAGGCCGATATCATCCTGCGCCATATAGAATTCGTCCGGCTCGATGCTGCCCGCGCCATGGCGATTCTCGTCGGACAAGATGGTCAGGTGGAAAACCGCATCATGGACGTGCCGCCGGGGCTGACGGCATCGGCGCTGACCCAGGCGGGCAATTATCTGGCCCGCTATGTGGTGGGCCGGACCATTCCAGAAGCGCGCAAGGCACTGGGCGAGCAGCGCGCCGAACAGCGGGCGGAACTAGATGAGTTGACACAGAAGCTGGTCGATGCCGGCATTGCGACTCTGGGGCAGTCTTCGGCCGCCAGCCAGCCGACGGTGATCGTACGCGGTCGGGGCAATCTGATCAACGATACGATGGCATCAGACGAGCTGAGCCGGATGCGGCAGCTTTTCGATGAGCTGGAGAGCAAGGACGGGCTGCTTGACCTGCTCGGCGATGCCGAAAAGGCGCAGGGCGTTCGCATCTTTATCGGCTCGGAAAACAAGCTGTTTTCGTTGTCGGGGTCATCGGTCATCCTGTCGCCGTACAAGGATGCCAATGACAAGGTGGTCGGCGTGCTGGGGGTGATCGGGCCAACGCGGCTCAACTACGCCCGCATCGTGCCGGTGGTGGATTATACCGCTCATGTGATCTCAGCGATGATGGCGCGTAAGCGCTAGGGTTGAAATTCAGCCCGGATTGGCCGATATGCGGGACAAATTCAGTTATTGCGGAACGGAACAATGATGAGCGACGAAAACGCCGCCTCGGGCGAGACGCCTGAAGTTGAAATCCAGGCAGAGCAGGCCGTCGATCCCATGGAGGCGCTGCGCGTCGAGAACGCCGATCTGAAGGATCGCGTGCTGCGCAGCCATGCCGAGATGGAAAACCTGCGCAAGCGTACCGAGCGCGAAGTGGGCGACACCCGCACATACGCTATTGCCGGTTTTGCTCGTGACATGCTGTCTGCCACCGATGCGCTGAGCCGCGCCCTGATGGTGCTGCCTGCCGAAGCGCGGACCAATGGCGATGCGACGACCAAGAGCCTGATCGAGGGCATTGAGCTGGCCGAGCGCGAAATGCAGCGCCTGCTGGCCAAGCATGGCGTCAAGCCGATCGAGGCCGAGGGCCAGAAGTTCGATCCGCACAAGCATCAGGCGATGTTTGAAGTGCCCGATCCCAGCAAGCCGGAAGGCACTGTGGTGCAGGTGGTGCAGACTGGCTTTGCAATTGGCGACCGGGTGCTTCGGCCTGCGATGGTGGGTGTCGCCAAGGGTGGTCCGAGCCACGCTCCGGCTGATGAGGCGATCGACAAGAGCGCTTGACTAAGCTTGCAGACGCGCTTCGCGGATGTGGTTGTAATTGATCACGTCCGCACCTGCTTCTGATGCTACGAGATAAAGACCAAGATCATCGGTCAGCAACACTGCACCTGTCTCCGCAAGAATTACTAAAACAGAGTCCGTTACACCAACTCTATCATGAAATCTGCTCGAGACCGCACTGGCGGATTCTATATAGGTCTCTGCGCATCTGCGGACCAAAGCAGCTAGAGAGCTACTTATCTCGCTCCTCATTGGTTCAGCGACGTAACGCGCCAAGTTTGAAGTTTCACTGACAACGTTCGGACATAACAATACGCCGGATGACGCATCGATTAGGTTCGCTACGACATCGAAATCTTCAACCTCATAGCTCAGCAACCGTTTGTGCTTTGCAATATAGTTTCTGTTTGTAGCACCCACTACAAAAAGAAGCGCCAAATTTGTGTCGAGCGCGATTGGCTTGGACATGTCACTCGATAATGTCGCGACGTAT
>JAQGKG010000147.1 GCA_028290245.1 Devosia sp.
CCTTTTCTCGCCGTGCCGCCAGCGAGATGAGCCGTCGCGTCGAGCGCATCGCGACGCGCGTCATGGGCACCTCTTCGGGGGCGGTGACCGATGCGCTGAGCTGGGCCGGGACGTTCCATGGCAACGGCGCGCGGCTGCTGCGCCAGCATGCGACCCAGCTCGGGCTCGATCCGGCCTTCACCATCCATGATCGCGAAGACAGCGCCGACCTGATGAACCTGGTCCGGCATGAACTCGGCCTCAGCGAAGCCAAGAGCCGTTTTCCTACAAAGGGAACCTGCCTCGCCATCTATTCGCGGGTGGTCAACGCGCAGGGCGACCTCGAGGAGGTGCTGAAGAACCACTTCCCATGGTGCGCCATGTGGCCCGAGCAGTTGCGCAACCTGTTCGGCGCCTATGTGGCCGCCAAGCAGAACCAGAACGTACTCGATTACGACGACCTGCTGCTCTATTGGGCCGGCATGATGGCAGAACCCGCCATTGCGGCTGAGGTTTCGGCGCGGTTCGATCATGTGCTTGTCGATGAGTATCAGGACACCAACAAGCTGCAGTCGTCCGTGCTACTGGCGTTGCGGCCGGGCGGGCAGGGGCTGACCGTGGTGGGTGACGACGCGCAGTCGATCTATTCGTTCCGCGCCGCGACGGTCCGCAATATTCTGGATTTCCCGGCCAGCTTCTCGCCGCCGGCCGATATCATCACGCTGGATCGCAACTATCGCTCAACCCAGCCGATCCTCGCCGCGGCCAATGCCGTGATCGATCTGGCCAGCGAGCGCTTCACTAAAAACCTGTGGACCGAGCGGCTATCCGACGCCAAGCCGTTTCTCGTCACGGTGCGCGATGAAGCCGATCAGGCGCGATACGTGGTGCACAAGGTGCTCGAAGCCCGCGAGGGCGGTATGACGCTGAAAAACCAGGCGGTGCTGTTCCGCACTTCAAGCCATTCCGGGCCGCTCGAGATCGAGCTGACGCGGCGCAATATTCCGTTCGTGAAGTTTGGCGGCCTCAAATTCCTCGATGCCGCCCATATCAAGGACCTGTTGGCCATCCTGCGCTGGGTGGAAAAATCCGCGCGACCGGGTCGCCGGTTTTCGCGTGCTGCAACTGCTGCCCGGTGTCGGCCCGGCGTCAGCGGGGAGAGTGCTGGACGCCATGGCGACCGGGCCTGATCCAGTATGGGCGCTCGGCGAAATCCCGACGCCGCCGCGTGCTGCCGAAGGCTGGACCGGGCTGGTGGAGATGTTCACTCAGTTGTCGCGCCGCGAAACCGCATGGCCGATTGAGCTGGGCTATGCCCGGCTGTGGTACGAGCCGCTGATGGAAGCGATCTTTGAGGACGCCATCATCCGCCAGGCCGATATTTTGCAGCTTGAGCAGATCGCTGCAGGCTATCAAAGCCGCGAGAAGTTCCTGACCGAGCTGACGCTCGATCCGCCGGACGCCACCAGCGACCAGTCGGGCGTGCCGCTGCTCGATGAGGATTACCTGATCCTCTCGACCATCCACTCCGCCAAGGGGCAGGAGTGGAAGTCGGTGCATGTGCTCAATGTCGTGGACGGCTGCATTCCGTCCGACCTCGGCACCGGCTCGACGCATGAGCTAGAAGAGGAACGCCGGCTGCTTTACGTGGCGATGACCCGCGCCAAAGACGAGCTCAACGTCATCGTGCCGCAGCGCTTCTTCGTCACCCAACAGCACAAGCATGGTGACCGCCATCTCTACGCGCAGCGTACACGCTTCATCCCGCGTAGCATTGTGCCGCTGTTCGAGGATATCCTGTGGCCGCCGGTGACGCCCGCCTATATCGACGGCCTGTCGCCTGCGCCGGTGCGGATGGATATTGGCGCCCAGATGCGCGGCATGTGGAGTAAGTAGCTACTAGGCGGGCTTGGCCTGATTGGGACGCCACACCGTCTCGGTCTTCAGGTCGGCGTCACGCACCACCACTTCGACCTCATTGTCATCGAGCTTGCTGGCTTCCTCGATGGCAGCGGCGACAGCTTCCTCGCGTGAGGAATAGGGTCCGATAAGATCGCCCTTGAAGCTAAAGTGCCAGGACCGATCCTGGGCCGCGACGACAAAATGTTGACTGGACATGACGCACCTCTGCACCGGTAACGCGGGACGGGGTGGCGAGATGCGTGGGTTGGGAAATATGTAGGTTGAGCCGGCTGAATCAGTCGACACCCTCCCCTCGAGGGCAGGGTCAGGGAGGGGGGCGTTTGGCCCTAATACTGGGGCTAAACCCCACCCCCACCTAGCCTCCCCTGATGAGGGGGAGAAATCCGCTGGTGATTTTGGAGAGATAAAGCCACGAACTCAATTGGCTCCTCCCCCTATCAGGGGGAGGTTGGGTGGGGGTAGTTTAGCCCCGATTCGACACAAAGCATCGCCACTATTAAGATCAGAAGGGATTCCAGGTGGGTTCGTTGGTGAACTTCAAATACCCGACATTGATGCCAAGGCGCGCGCCGACGCCGGAGCGGATCGGCACCATGACGACGTTGGACCGCTTGATCACCGTCATGCCGAAGCCGCCGAGCACATAGGCCGAGCCATCGGCGCCGGCGAAGCGGCCGAGCACGTCCTGGATCTGGTTGAGGTTATACACCAGCATCATGACCTTGGAGCCGTCGCCGCCGATATCGAAGCCGATGGACGGGCCCTGCCAGTAGACGTTGAACTCACCGGCATTGCGGGTGTGCAGCACGCCTTCGCCATAGCGGGCGCCGGCAAACAGGGCGCCACCGGCATCTTCGCCAAGGATATAGCCATTGGGCAGGCCGAATTGGCTGACCGCACGCTCGACCAGCGAGGCCAGGCCCTGCGAGGTCGAACCGAAGAAGGCGCGGCCGTCATCGACCAGTTCCTCGCCGGAAAAGCTGTCGCTGAGTGAACCCTGCGCGTAGGCCACGGGGATAGGCGCGGCAAAGGCGGTCACCAGTACAATGAGGAGGGCGAGGCGCTTGAACATCTAAGTCTCCCGAGGATTGACGTGCCGTCAGTACGAAGTCGTTAAGGCTTGAACCGTAACTTCGTGGCGAACATTGGTCGCGGGCGCGCCGATCATTAGGTCGATGATGAAGCAAACCTCTAAACAAATCTTAACCATGCTTGCCTTTGTTTTGCCGTTTTTGGGCATGGCTGCGGCTGTCGTTCTGCCTGCGCGCGCTCAGTCCGTGGTTACGCTCTACGTCACCGACCCGCTGACCGGCGTCGGCATCTATGGCTGGGATCCAGTGAGCTACTTTACCGAGCCGGCGCCGCTGCTGGGGCGCGGCGACTATGAATATGTCTGGCAAAACGTGCCCTGGCATTTCGCCAACGAGGCTAATCGCGACATCTTCAAATCGGCGCCGGAAATCTACGTGCCGCAGTTTGGCGGGCATGGTGCGATGGGCGTGGCGCGTGGCTACGTCTCGGATAGCGACCCCAAGATGTACACCGTGTTCAAGCAGCGGGTTTACCTGTTCTACTCGGCCTCAGGCCGCGAGGCGTTCGCCCTCGCCCCCGATGAAGCGGCGATGGCGGCCGAGGCGAACTGGACTAACCTCTCCAAAAACCTCTCGATCAACTAGGTTTTTGCGCCGGGCAGAGCGAGAAATGCCCCAACTTCATGTCCAATTTACCGTCCAGCCCGTAATGTCAGCAGAATTGATTCTTACGGAGAGTGTGGACATGGACATCATCGAGCTCAAGGCAACCGACCTCGCGGCCATGCTGTGTTCCAGGGTCTGCCACGACCTGATCAACCCCATTGGAGCGATCGGCAACGGTCTTGAAGTGCTGGCCGACCCCAATCAGGGCGAAATGGCCGAAGGCGCGCGCGACCTGATCACCAGCGCCGCCCGCCAGAGCCGCGCCAAGCTCGAGTTTGCCCGCCTCGCCTATGGCGCGTCGTCGACGGCAGGCACCGATATCGACACCCGCGAATGCGAGCGCGTCGCACGCATCCAGTTCGAAATCGAAAAGGCCGACCTCGAATGGAACGTGCCGCTGATACTTTTGCCCAAGCACAAGGCCAAGCTGTTCATGAACCTGCTGCTGATCGCCGCCATGTCGGTGCCGCGCGGTGGTCACGTCACAGCGGCGATCCTCGGCGATGCCGGCAATGAGCGTTTCGAGTTCACCTCCAAAAGCGATCCCGAGAAGCGCCAGAAGACCCTGATCCCATCCGGCGCTGCTGGCCTGCTGGCCGGCACACCGGACGAGGGCTTCGTCGACGCACGGGGCATCCAGCCGTTCTATACTGGCCTGCTCGCCCGCATGACCGACATGGAAGTCAACATCGGCATCGAGAGCGATATGTTCTTCCTGACCGCGACGCCCAAGGCCAAGGACGAGACGGCTCTGGAAACGCCATCGGCGTGACGCGTCGACGCTCGAAATGCTAGCAGTGTGCTAACCAATTCCTAGGATGTGTCCCTCATGATCGAGGGACGCGTCAGCCTCTGCGGAGCCACCACGGCCATGAAATCCTGTCTCATCGTCGATGACTCGAGTGTGGTGCGTAAAGTCGCGCGCCGCATCCTCGAAGACATGGACTACATCGTCGATGAAGCCGAAGACGGGCAGGACGCCTTCGACAAATGTCGTGAGGAAATGCCCGACGCCATCCTGCTCGATTGGAACATGCCGATCATGAGCGGGCTAGAATTCCTAAAGCTGCTAAGGGCTTACGTCGGTGGCGACAAGCCGCACATCGTGTTCTGCACGGTCGAGAACGACATCGGCGCCATAGCCATGGCGCTCAAGGCCGGCGCCAGCGACTACATGATGAAGCCGTTCGACCGCACCATTCTCGAAAACAAATTCGAAATGCGCGACCGCGCCGCCTAGCCTGCTGTGCGACAGGACAAGACCAAATGCACAAAAAGCAAAATCTCCCGCACAAGATCTGCGTTACCTGCGGCCGCCCCTTCGATTGGCGAAAAAAGTGGGCGCGGGTTTGGGATGAGATAAAATACTGCTCCGACCGATGCCGTCGTACGGCCAAGGAAAAACCCTAGGCGGTCGTTTTTTCCGCAGCGCGCCCAAGCAGATAGGCCTTCTCACGCTCGTTGCGCGTTAGCTCGGCCGCCTTGCGGAACTCCAGCATGGCTTCAGTATGCCGACCCAGCTTGGCCAACATGTCGCCGCGCACGCCATAGAGCAGATGGTAGTTTTGCAGCGCCGGGCTGTCCTTGATGGTATCGATTAGCGCTAACGCGGCGCCAGGACCTTCGGCCATTGAAATCGCCACCGCACGATTGAGTTCGATGACCGGCGATGGCGTCACTTGCGCCAGCACAGCA
>JAQGKG010000001.1 GCA_028290245.1 Devosia sp.
TGTCGCGCCAGCGCAGGTCCTTGGCCGCAGCTTCCTTGCCGGCGGTGCCGCGATAGCGTTCGGCCAGTGCCAGCAAACGGTCCGTGCCATCATCACGCCGGTTGAGTATGACGTCCTCGCAGGCGTCGCGCAGTTCCTTGTCGATGCTCTCATACACCGCCAACTGCCCGGCGTTGACGATGCCCATGTCCATGCCATTCTGGATCGCATAGTACAAAAACACCGCGTGCATCGCCTCGCGCACCGGCTCATTGCCGCGGAACGAGAAGCTGAGGTTCGAAATGCCGCCCGAAATATGGACGTGGGGCAGGGTCTCGGTGATGATCTTGGTCGCCTCGATGAACGCAACTCCGTAACCATTGTGTTCCTCGATGCCGGTCGCCACGGCGAACACATTGGGATCGAAAACGATGTCTTCCGGCGGAAAGCCAACTTCTTCGGTGAGCAGCTTATAAGCGCGGCTGCAGATCTCGACCTTGCGCTCCAGCGTATCAGCCTGGCCCTGTTCGTCGAATGCCATCACCACCACGGCGGCGCCATAGGAGCGCACCAGCCGGGCGTAATGCAGGAAGGACTCCTCGCCTTCCTTCATCGAGATCGAATTGACCAGCGCCTTGCCCTGCACGCATTTAAGGCCCGCCTCGATCACGTCCCACTTGGACGAGTCGATCATCAGCGGAACCTTGGCGATGTCGGGTTCGGCGGCCAGCAGGTTGAGGAAGTCGATCATCACCTGCTTGGAGTCGATCAACCCCTCATCCATGTTGATGTCGATAACCTGGGCGCCAGCGGCCACCTGGTCACGCGCCACATCGAGCGCAGCGGTGTAATCGCCGGCAGTGATCAGCTTGCGGAAACGAGCCGAGCCGGTGACGTTGGTCCGCTCGCCGATGTTGACGAAGGGAATATCTTTGGTCAGCGTGAAGGGTTCGAGCCCTGACAGCCGCAGCAACTTCGGAATTTCCGGAATGACGCGTGGCTTGTGCTTGGCGACCGCTTGGGCAATGGCGCGAATATGGTCGGGCGTCGAGCCGCAGCAACCGCCGACGATGTTGAGATAACCAGCCTCGGCAAAGCTCTCAATCTGCTCGGCCATGAACTCCGGGCTCTCGTCATACTGGCCAAACGCATTGGGCAGGCCGGCATTGGGATAGGCGCAGATGAACGTGTCCGCCACATCCGACAACTCGCCCAGATGGGCGCGCATAGCATTGGCGCCCAGCGCGCAGTTCAGCCCGATGGTCAGCGGATTGGCGTGGCGCAGCGAGTACCAGAACGCCGTCGGTGTCTGGCCCGACAAAGTGCGGCCGGACAGGTCGGTGATGGTGCCGGAGATCATGATCGGCACATCGATGCCGCGCTCTTCGAAAATGCGCTGCGCCGCGAAAATGCCGGCCTTGGTATTCAGCGTATCGGTGATGGTCTCGAACAGCAGCAGGTCGGCGCCGCCATCGAGCAGCCCGCGAATGGCCTCGCCATAGGCGTCCACCAGTTGATCGAAGGTGATCGAGCGGAAGCCGGGGCTGGTCACGTCGGTCGACATTGACGAGGTCTTGTTGGTCGGCCCCAGCGCCCCGGCCACGAACCTACGACGGCCATCCTCGGCCTCGGCGCGCTTCGCAGCCCGGCGCGCCACGATCACGCCCTGGTAGTTGATGTCATAG
Source organism: Devosia sp. (assembly GCA_028290245.1). Taxonomy (GTDB): domain Bacteria; phylum Pseudomonadota; class Alphaproteobacteria; order Rhizobiales; family Devosiaceae; genus Devosia. Next base: position 1,665 of record JAQGKG010000001.1, read on the forward strand.
ACCGCGCTCTCGCAGGCATAATCAGCCTGCGCCACCCAAGTCGCCGAAAACGTATTGGTCTCGGCGATATCGGCCCCAGCCATGAAATACTGGTAATGGATATCCTCGATGATCTGCGGCTCTGTTATAACCAGCAGGTCATTGTTGCCTTGCAGCGGCAGCGTCCAGTCCTTGAAGCGCTCGCCGCGAAAATTTGCCTCGGTCAGCTTTTCGCGCTGGATCATGGTGCCCATGGCGCCGTCCAGAATCAGGATGCGCTCTTGCGCTGCCTTGGTCAGCGCGGCGCGGACCTCGTTCCAGTCGGGAATGTGGGCGTCATTGACTTGGCTCATCGCCATCTACCTGCAAGTTCGCTATTTCCAGAAGACATAAAGATATCTTTATATCCGGTTCGATGCAAGGCCGGGAGTAGGAGAGTTTGTCCACCGATCCGTCACCTATTGGCTTCAAATGCTACTCTCAGTGCTAACAGTCTGTTGTCTTTAACCTCGCTGAAACCAGAAATCGGTTCTGTAGGCGCGAGTGTTCCCTGATCGCGTTATGATCTGCGCTCGTAGTGTGACCAGCGTAAGAGTTAGCGTACCGTGACGACGACCCCTTGGCATAGCGCCATCCGCCTTGTCGCTCTGGCAACCCTGATTGCTCCGATGATCGCTGCCTGTGGCGGCGGTGGTCTCGGCGCAACCGTCAAGCGCGGCGCCTTCAGTTCATCCGAATACGGGGTAGGGGTGTCGCCTCGCGTCACCAATAATCCCAACCCACCCAAGGGCGGCGGCCGCTATCAGGTCGGCAAGCCTTACACCGTACGCGGCAACGTCTACACTCCAGCCGAGCAGCCCGACTATGTCGCAACCGGCGACGCCTCCTGGTACGGCTCGGACTTCCATGGCCGTCGCACTGCAAACGGCGAAATCTTCTCGGCTAATGCCATTACCGGCGCCCATCCGACCCTGCCACTGCCGTCCTATGTTCGCGTCACCAACGAGGCCAATGGTCGCTCAGTAGTGGTGCGCGTCAACGACCGCGGGCCCTACATGCCGGGCCGCATCATGGACCTGTCGCATCGCGCCGCAGACATGCTCGGCTACGTAAACAACGGTCATACCCAGATTAAAGCCGAGTATGTCGGTCCGGCTCCACTCGAAGGCGACGACACCCGCAGGCTGGTCGCCAGCTATTCCGGCCCAGCCGATTTTGGCGGCAGCACACGCACCGCCTATGCTGATGGCACCAATAGCTTGGCCGATATCGCCGGCAATTTCTTTGGCGGCATGTTCTCTTATGCCGAAGGTCCAAAGCAGGCTGACGCCAATATCGGCACAGCCTTCGCTGCCGTGAACGCCATGGGCACACAGTCGCCCGCGCTGGCTGACTGGGTGCAGTCGATGGATGCCGACGCTCGAACCATCGACCTGACGCTTGGTATCTTTTCTAATCAGGACAATGCGATAGCCCTAACGGAGCAGTTCGCAATCCTCGGGTCGGTAGCCGAAGAGCCGGTGACTGTCGGCGGCCGCGACGCAACCCGTCTTCGCATGACCTATCTCAAGCCCGGCGTATCACGCATTGATGTTCTCGATCTGGCTCGCGAACTCGGATTGAATGACATAAAGCTCAACTAGTCTGAATGTCGGCATTGGGAGTGGTGGACGTGACGCGCTTGTTGCAAATTCTGGCGATCACGCTGGCGCTCATCGCGCCGGCCATGGCGCAGGCGCAGTTCGACACCGCTGCAAAGTTCGCCATCCTGATGGACGAAGAGTCCGGCACGGTGATCTTCCAGAAAGACGCCGACCTGCCGATGGAGCCGGCCAGCATGGCCAAGCTCATGACCATTGCCGTGGTTTTCCATGAACTTAGCGCTGGCCGCGTCAAGATGACGGACGAGTTCTTCGTCTCCGAACATGCCTGGCGCACCGGTGGCGCCTCGTCTGGCGGCTCGACTATGTTCGCCGACCTCAACTCCAAGATCAGCGTAGAGAATCTGGTGCGCTCGGTCGTCATCCAGTCAGGCAATGACGCGGCCATCGTGCTGGCAGAGGGCATTGCCGGCTCCGAAGGCAGCTTCGCCGCGATGATGAACGAGTTGGCTCAGGAAATCGGACTGAGAGATTCCCATTTCACCAATCCCACGGGCCTTCCCGACCCGGATATGCATGTTACGGCGCGTGATCTGGCCGATCTGGCGCGCTACCTGATCAAAGAATATCCCGACTATTACCACTACTTCTCGGAGCCGGAGATGGAGTGGAACGGCATCAAGCAGCCGAACCGCAACTCCTTGGTCGAGCTCGGCATCGGTGTAGACGGGCTGAAGACTGGGCACACGGAATCTGCGGGTTACGGGTCGGTGATTTCCACCAAGGATGGCGGGCGACGCCTGATCGCCGTCGTGCATGGCCTGACGTCGATGGCCCAGCGCACCGAAGAGGGGCGCAAGCTAATCACTTGGGGCGCCAGAGCGTTCGAGCGTTTCTCGGCCTATCCGGACGGGGCCGTGGTCGCCTATGCAAATGTTTATGGCGGCACCAGTGCGAGTGTGGCGCTGGTTGGTGATGGCGAGGTTGCGCTGTATCTGCCGCGTGGGTCGCGCAAGTGCCTCAGTGCATCGGTGTCGTATACTAGCCCGCTGATGCCCCCAGTGATGCAGGGCGACAAGATCGCCGAGCTGCAGGTATTCTGTGACGATCAACTGGTGCAGGTGGCGCCGCTTTATGCCGCAGAGACCGTGGAAGAAGGCGACATTACGCGCAAGGCGACTGACGCCCTCAAGCAGCTTGCTCTTGGCTGGATGTGAGACTCGTATAGAAAGCCGTCATGCTCGATGCGCCCAAAATCAGCCGCGCCCGTTTCATCACCTTTGAAGGTGGCGAAGGCGTCGGCAAATCCACCCAGGTCAAGCGCCTGCTGCAAAACCTGCAGCGGCACTCGATTGAGGCCATTCGCACGCGCGAACCGGGTGGCACGCCAAAGGCCGAGGCCATTCGCTCGTTCATCCTGCAGGGCCGGTCGGAAAGCTGGGGCCCCGGCGGCGAGGCAGTGCTGTTTGCAGCGGCGCGGCTCGATCACGTCAACCAGTTAATCGCGCCCAACCTGCGCAACGGCACCTGGGTGCTGTCGGACCGGTTCCACGATTCCACCCGCGCCTATCAGGGCCTGACCGGTGGCGTGAACGACAAGCTGATTGCCGGCCTCGAATCCCTCGCCCTCGACGGCCACACGCCTGACCTGACCATCGTTCTCGACATGGACCCCGACGCCGCCTTCAAGCGGGTGGCCGAGCGGGCGGTTGAAGATGGGCTCCAAGTCTCGGGTGATCGCTTCGAGAAAGAAGAGATTGAGTGGCACAAGCGTTTGCGCCATGGGTTCCTGAGCATTGCCAAAGACAATCCCGAACGCTGCGTGGTGATGTCTGCAGCCCAGCCCGAGGAAGCGCTGGAAGCGGCGATCTGGGAGGCCGTTAGCCAGCGTTTCCCCGAATTGCTGGCTGGTTCACAGGCGTGATCGACCCAGACGCACTCGAAGATGTGCCGCCCCCCGAACGTCGCCAATTGGCGCGTGGGCATGAGCGAGTGCGAGCTCCGATCCTGGCGCAACTCGCTGATCGCCGCCTGCCAGGCGCCATCCTGCTGCATGGGCCGCAGGGCATCGGCAAAGCCACCTTCGCCTTCGAGCTGGCAGCCGCCATTCTGACTACGAGCGGCGACGAAGATGGACATCGCGTCGAGGAGCAGATTGCGGCCCTGTCTCATCCAAACCTGTTCCTCCTGCGCCGCCGTCCCAAGGACGCCAAGAGCTTTTATACAGTGATCCGCGTCGAAGATGTGCGCGAGCTGCGCGATAGCTTGCACCATACGCGGGGCAGGGCGGGTTACCGGGTCGCCATCATCGATACGATCGACCACTGCAATCCATCGGCTGCCAATGCCTTGCTGAAGACGCTGGAAGAGCCGCCGCCCGAGACGATCTTCCTGCTGGTCTCGCATCGACCGGGTCAGTTGCTGCCCACCATCAAATCACGCTGCCACAACCTGGCTCTCCGCCCCGTTGGCGATGACGACGTGCGCGACGTGCTGCTCGATCACGATCCTGGCCTTGGTAAGACGGAACTTGATCGTGCAGTTGGACTGGCGGGCGGCCGACCGCGCCGGGCTTTTGAAACCCTAGCGCTGGAGGCCGACTCGGCACTCGGCGCATTGCAGGCGTGGCTATCCAATCCGGCACAGCACCCATCGGCAGTTTCGCTGCAACTGGCCGAAACCCTTGGCTCTGATCGCCAGAGCACCGAGCTGACATTCGCCCGCGAAATGCTTGATGACTGGATGGCTGACGAAGCCCGCAACGCGGCAATGCAGCCCGGCGCCCGCATGCGTCTTGCCTCTGCCAACGAGCTATGGGACAAGGCTCACGCCCTTTTCGCCGAGGCCGATAGCATCAGTCTGGATATGAAACAGACGCTGGTCGCCATCTTCGATGCGATCAGGAAGCATGTAGCCACTACAGTTTCAGCCGAGCCCCTATGACCTCCAAGCCGTTCTACGTCACGACCGCGATTTC
>JAQGKG010000010.1 GCA_028290245.1 Devosia sp.
CTGGTTCGCCCGCGACCCGCAGACCATGCCCGCCGTCCTGACCGCCGTGGACGCCGCCATCTCGACCCTGTCGCAACTGGGGGCCATCATCGAGGAGGTCGAACTCCCCGACTATCCCTCGATAGAAGTCGCCGCCGCAGCGATCCTGCACAAGGAAAGCTTCGATTATCACGCCCCCGAACTGCGCGATCACCCGGAGGCCTTTGGCCGCCGCGCCTTCCTCAGCCTCGCCGCTGGCGTTGCCGTCACGGATGCGGAACTCGTCGCAGCCCGCAATGCCGGCGCGCGTTTCCGCAGCGAGATCGATCGCCTGCTCGACCGGCAGGACGCCATCATCACCGTCGGCGCACTGACCACGGCATTGCTGGCTGCGCCTTTCGAAAAGGAAGCCGTCTGGACCCCGATGCGCACCCTTGGCTTCAACGTCAGTGGTCATCCGGTTCTGGCTCTGCCGATTGGTTTCCACGATGGCTTGCCCATCGGCATGCAGATCATCGGCCGCCATCACGACGAGGCCACGATCATCCAGTTCGGCGACGCTTTCGAGCGTGCCACGGACCATTCCATCCAGCGTCCACCACAGCCTGCCTGACAGTTTCCAATGCCTTTTCGGGTATCCCGCAAAGGTCGATATTTACAAAATTGCATACGTATGCAGAATGCTAAAAAACAGGAGCGGCACATGCCAGTCTGGCTCAAGCGGGGTAAGAATGTCGAGGAGCGGGCAGAGGCGGATCGTCAGGTTCGCGCCACCGTCGAAGGCATTCTGGGTGACATCGAAAAGCGCGGCGATGCGGCCGTGCGCGAGCTGTCCAAGAAGTTCGACAACTGGGAGCGCACCGATTTCCGGCTGAGCCAGCGCGAAATCGACGACTGCATGGCGCAGCTTACCGATCAGGACCTGATCGACATCGAATTCGCCCAGACCCAGGTGCGCAACTTCGCCCAGGCCCAGCGCGCCACCATGCAGGACCTCGAAATCGAGACGCTGCCCGGCGTCATCCTCGGCCACAAGCATGTCCCGATCAACGCCGTGGGATGCTACGTCCCCGGCGGCAAATATCCGCTGCTCGCCTCGGCCCATATGTCGGTGATCACCGCCAAGGTCGCCGGCTGCGAGCGCGTCATCACTTGTGCTCCCCCGTTTGGAGCCAAGCCGGCACCGGCCGTCGTTGCCGCACAAGCAATGGCCGGTGCCGATGAAATCTACGTCCTTGGCGGCATCCAGGCTATCGGCGCCATGGCAATCGGCACCGAAAGCATTGCTGCGATCGACATGCTGGTCGGCCCCGGCAATGCCTTCGTCGCCGAAGCCAAGCGCCAGCTGTTCGGCCGCGTCGGTATCGACCTGTTCGCCGGCCCGACCGAAACCCTGGTCATTGCCGACGAAACCGTCGATGGCGAAATCTGCGCCACCGACCTGCTCGGCCAGGCCGAACACGGCCCGACCACGCCGGCGATCCTGTTGACCAATTCGGAAAAGCTGGCCCGCGAGACTATGGCGGAAATCGAGCGCTTGCTGGCCATCTTGCCGACCGGCGAGATTGCCCGCAAGTCGTGGAATGACTTCGGCGAAGTCATCGTTTGCGACAGCTACGAGGAAATGCTGGCCGAAGCCGACCGTATCGCTTCCGAGCATGTGCAGGTGATGACCGACCGCGACATGTGGTTCCGCGATCAACTAACAAACTACGGCGCGCTGTTCCTTGGGCCGCGCACTAACGTCGCCTATGGCGATAAGGTCATCGGCACCAATCACACTCTCCCCACGATGAAGGCGGCGCGCTATACGGGTGGCCTGTGGGTGGGGAAATTCATGAAGACCTGTACGTGGCAGACCGTCACGACCGACGCGGCCTCGGCCATGATTGGCGAATACGGCTCGCGTTTGAGCATGCTCGAAGGTTTTGTCGGCCATGCCGAACAAGCCAACGTGCGCGTGCGTCGATACGGCGGGCGCAACGTTCCCTATGGCACCGGCGCAACGCCCCGCATCGAAGCCGCCGAATAACATGACCCTGCCGCGCACCCCCAGCCTCCGTCTTGATGGCAAGCGCGCCCTCGTCACCGGGGGCACGCGCGGCATCGGGCTCGGTGCATCGGTTGCACTGGCCGAAGCCGGTGCAGCGGTGACTATCGCCGCCCGCACTGCAAGCGACATCGAGGCGCTGGTCAACGAGATGGCCGATGCTGGCCTTGGTGCTGAAGGCGTGGCTCTCGACATCACCGACAATGACGCGGTCCGCCAGTTCATCGCCGACGTCGAGCCGTTCCAGATCCTGGTCAATTCAGCGGGCACAGCCCGCCATTCCAGCTTTGCCGATATCACTCCGGCCAATTACCAGGCGGTGATGGACCTCAATCTTGCCGCCACGCTGTTTGTCTCCCAGGCGGTGGTGGCGCGCCTGGTGGCGGCAGAGTTGCCCGGCTCCATCATCCATATCTCGTCGCAGATGGGCCATGTCGGCGGGCCGAACCGCGCCGTCTATGCCGCCAGCAAGTTTGCTGTTGAAGGCCTCAGCAAGGCCATGGCTATCGAACTTGGTGCCCATAATATCCGGGTCAACACCGTCTGCCCGACCTTCATCGAGACCGAATTGACCGCCAAGAGCCTCAGCGATCCGCAATTCCGCTCCTGGGTTCTGTCCAAGATCAAGCTCGGCCGCCTCGGCAAGGTCGAGGACATCATGGGCCCGATTG
>JAQGKG010000021.1 GCA_028290245.1 Devosia sp.
GACGTTGACGATACGGGCGCCTGTTGCTTTGCGCAGCAGTGGCACGAAAGCCTGGGTTACGGCGATGACGCCGAACACATTGGTTTCCCAGATGGTCCGGACTTCATCGACCGAGATCAGCGTAGCCGCGAGCGCTGGATATAGTCCTGCATGGTCTCGCTTTCCGCGCCGTTCGCCCGAGAGATGGCGGCATTGTTGACGAGGATATCGAGGCGGCCGAACTGCTGCTCGACTTGCGCCACGGCGGCGCGAATTGAAGCCTCGTCCGTAACATCGAGCTGGATGGGATGGACGTCGCCATCGATGCCTTGAGCGGCGGTCTTGCCGCGTTCGAGATTGCGCGAGGCAAGCAGCACCGTAAGGCCGCTAGCGGCGAGGTCGGTGGCGATCTGCAGGCCGATGCCCTGATTGGCGCCGGTGACAAGTGCGATGCGGGTATTTTCAGTCATGGCTTTGATCCTGTTCTTGCTGAAGAACAGGAGATAGGCAGGAGCGATTGGACGTTCTATATTCAAACGTCCAAGATTATTTTGAATGAGTCCAGAATGGCTGATCCTCTCGCGCAGATCGTTGGCTTGCTCCAGCCCGGCGCGCCGTTTTCCAAATGCGTCACGGGCTCGGGTCCATGGCGGTTCAGACGAACGCAATCGCCAAATCCCTATTATGCGGCCGTGCTCAAGGGGAGCCTGCGTTACCGGGATCAACACGGCGCAGAAGTGACGGTCCATGCTGGTGATTTCATCCTCATCCCGTCGGCCGAGGACTTCATGATGTCGAGTGATCTGCCCAGTGCAGACAAGGACATGGTTATCGATGCGGTCATCCTGCCGGGCGGCGGATATCGCGTCGGCAGCATCGATGGTCCGATCGATATGCGGGCACTGGTCGGCTACTGCATATTCCAGTCCGACGATGCGACCTTACTGTCATCGCTGCTGCCCAAACTGGTGGTGGTGCGGGGCGAGCATCGCCTGGCCATGTTGATGGAACTGCTGGGCGACGAGGCCGTGGGCAGCAAGCCAGGGCGGGAAGTGGTGCTGCAGCATCTGCTGGAAGTGCTGCTGATCGAGGCACTGCGATCCGCAGCCGAACTGGGCACTTTGCCCGGATTGGTGCGTGGCCTTTCTGACGAGCGGCTGGCAGTAGCGATCAGGGGCATGCACGCAAGGCCCGAGCGTGGCTGGACGGTAGCCGAACTCGCTCGAGAGGCGGCATTGTCCCGATCGGGCTTCCATGAGCGGTTCCAGAGCACGGTGGGCATGGCGCCGATGGAATATCTGCAAGCGTGGCGACTGGCTCTGGCAAAAGACCTGTTGCGCAACCGCGAAGCGAGCGTTGGCGAAATTGCCCGACGGGTCGGGTACCGATCGGCAAGCGCCTTCAGCGTGGCTTTCACGCGCGAAGTAGGGGTAACGCCGGCCCGCTATGCCCGCGATACCCAAGCATTGCCAGGCATGGCGGCAGTGGAATTTGAAGGCGCCATTGCGTAACGCCAAGGCGCACCTGCTGGTTAGGTTGGGCGCTGTCAGCCCGCGGCCTGAACTAGTCATTTGGGTGCAGTGTCGCATTGACCATGACGTTGCGGCTATTTTTGAATTCCAATTGACATAATAAATGCGTCCTGCCAGTCTCTCCTTAGCTGAGGGGCTGAATGATGGCATTGCGCGGGACAAATCAGGAGAAGGCGCGGCCGTATAATCGGCGCATCGTTCTTGAGTGTGTGCGCAACTTCGGCCCTGCAACTCGCGGCGATATCGCCGAGCGGGTTGGCCTTACGGTGCAGACCGTTTCCACCATCGTGCGCGAACTCGAGGAGCAGGGTTATCTGCTGTCGAGCAAGGAAGCGCCTAAAGGGCGTGGCCTGCCGCCGACGACGCTGCATCTCAATCCAGACGGTGGCTATGCCATCGGGATTTCGGTGACGCCGCTCGGGGTTGATGCGGCCCTGATGAATTTGGCCGGCGACATGCTCGGGAGCGCGTCGCGAGCATGCGCGCGGCCCAGCCCCAGCCAGGCATTTGCGCTGATTGAGGAACTTTGCGCGGAGATGCGGGCACTGCGGCCCGATGGGCGCATCCTCGGTGTAGGCTTCGCCATGCCGGGACCGTTCGATGTGCAGGCAATGAGTTTTGTCGGACCGACGACACTGGACGGCTGGTCGGGCGTGCCGGTGCGGGCGCGGCTCGAAGAAGTGACGAAGCTGCCGGCCTTTATTGCGGCCGATACCGTCGCTGCGGCCATCGGCGTGCGGTTGTATGGCGAAGGCACCGCCATATCGCAGTTCTATTATTTGTATTTTGGCGTCGGCCTCGGTGGCACCATGATGCAGGACGGTGCGCCGGTGCGTGGCGCCTGGGGCAATGCCGGAGAAATAGGCCATATTCCGATCATGCCGGGCGGGCTGCCTTGCCCCTGTGGCAATCGCGGCTGCCTCGAACGTTATTTGTCGCTGGACAGTTTCAGCAACCGGCCGGCCGGCCAAAGCCAGGCGGAGTGGGTGGCGGAAGTTACCCCTATTTTCCACAGCGCCGTCTGCACCATCGAAAATCTGTTCGATCCACAGACCATCGTACTTGGCGGACTTGCTCCAGACGACCTCATCACGGCGCTGGTGGCGACCACCAGCACGTTGCCGACGTCGATTTCCAGCCGCTACGACCGCACGACGCCAAGGGTGACCGCTTCCGTGGGACATCAATCGCTGCTGCGCGGCGCCGCTGCCATGGCCGTATCCGGCGTGCTGTCGCCACGGCAGGAACCGTCTCTCACATCCGATCGCCTGCGCAAGCGCGATCCGTTCTCGAATGGAATGGCTGCATGAGTGAACCGCTGCTCGTTCTCGACAACATCACCAAGAATTATGGAGCCGTAGAGGCTCTGCGGGGGGTGTCGTTCTCCATCGCCAAGGGCGAGGTCATCGCGCTGCTCGGCGATAATGGCGCCGGTAAGTCGACGCTGGTCAAGATCATTTCGGGCGGGCTCGAAGCCAGTTCCGGCAAGATGAGCTTCGAGGGCCGCGACTTCCGCCCGAAATCGCCATCCGAGGCCAAGGCCGCCGGGATCGAGACGGTCTATCAGGACCTGTCGCTCTGCACCAATGTTGACGTGGTCGCCAATTTCTTCATGGGGCGCGAGCTGACCAAGAAGGTCATGGGCATCAACGTGCTCGATGAAAAGCGCATGGAGGAGCAGGTCGCCAAGGCCATGGCGACCGCCGGCACGCGCATTCCATCGCTGCGCGCCAAGGTCGAGCATCTCTCTGGCGGGCAACGCCAGGCGATCGAGCTCAATCGCTTTGTGCATTGGGGCGGCAAGCTGGTGTTGCTCGACGAGCCATTCGCAGCGCTTGGCGTCGAGCAAACCAAGCGCGGGCTACAGATGATCCGCCAGGTGGCGGCACAGGGCATCGGCGTCGTCATCATCACGCATATCATGCAACAGGCCTTCCAGGTGGCAGACCGAATGGTCGTAATCCGGCAGGGCGTAGTTGCAGGAGACGTGCCGACAAAGCAGACAAACGCGGACGCAGTGATCGGCATGATCACCGGCGAAACCCTGACCGGCGCCGGACCGGTTGCGGGCGTGGGGGATAGCGATCCGGCGTAAGGAGCGAGATATGAGGCAGTTGTTGAAATACAGCGTGGTCCTGCTGGCCGGTTCGACCGCCATGCTGCACCCCGCATACGCCCAGGAAAAAGGGACCGTCTATTACATGGTCCCCACCCTGCTCGACGAGTTCCAGACCGGCTCGGTCAGCGCGCTCGAAATGTTCCTCGATCAGGTCGGCTACGACCTGACGACGCTCAATGCCGACAACAAGACCGACCTGCAGCAGAGCCAGATGAACGACGTCATCGCGCTGGCGCCCAAGGCGATCATTCTCGCCGCGGTCGATTTCAACGCCTTGGCGCCATCCGTCGATGCAGCCCGCGCCGCCGGCATTCCGGTGATCGAATTCGATCGCCAGATTTCCTCGACCGTGTCGGACTTCACCTCGGTGGCCGGCACTGTCGAGATCGGCTATGTCGCGGCCGAGCAGGCGCAGAAGCTGCTGACCACCAAGAACGGTTCGGTGAAGGGCAAAATCCTGCAGGTGCTGGGCGATCCCGGCGACCCGTACACGCTCGATATCCAGAAGGGCTTCGAGGAAAAGATGGCGGCCTTTCCTGAGGTCACCATCATCAGCCAGCCCGCCATGATGTGGGAAGCCAGCAATGCCGGCACCATCGTGTCCGATCAGCTGCTGGCCAATCCCGATATCGACCTCATCTTCAGCCACGCAGCCCATCTTTCGGTTGCCGCTGTCGCATCGCTGGAATCGGCCGGCAAGCAGCCGGGCGACGTCTATGTGATGAGCTCAAACGGAGCGCCGGTGGCGTTGCAGTTGATCCGCGACGGCTGGATGCAGGTCGAAGTCGAGCAGCCGCTTTATGCGCAGGCAGCAGCCATTGCCATGTTCATGGACAAGCTCGTCGCCAAGGAAGAAATCAAGCCGGGCGAATATGACGTGCTCGGCCTGCCATCGGTGGTGACCACCGAAGCATGGGGCCCGACCATCAAGATCCCGGGCGCCGCGATCACGCCTGAAAACGTCGATGACGCAGCGTTCTGGGGCAACCTCAAGCCGCCGACCGAAGCCGTCACCTCGGTCGAATAGACCCAATGAAACTACTCCTCCCGCCTTGGCGGGGGGAGTTGCCAATCCCTCCTGTCCGAGAGACACGCGATGCAGCCTCGTCAACGCCGCAGCCTTGAATTCGTGCTCGATAACCTCGTCTGGTTCATGCTGCTGGCCGTGCTCGCCATCTTCTCGGCGACGATTCCAAACTATTTCCAGCCCGGCATCTTTGCCAATATCATTGAGCAATCCTCGGTGCTCGGGGTGATGTCGATCGGGCTCGCTCTGGTCATTATCGCGGGCCACATGGACCTGTCGGTGGAGTCAGTGGCAGCGCTCAGCGCCATGGCGACCGGCATCCTGTTTGCGTCGTCCGGCATCGGCATGGGCATTACATTCACCCCCGGCTGGCTGGTGGTGCCCGCTTCGTTGCTGGCCGGCATGGCGGTGGGTGCGGTAATCGGTGCACTGAACGGATACCTGGTGATCAAGGTCAAGATGAATGCGTTCATCGTGACCCTCTCCAGCTTTATCTGGGTGCGCGGGCTAGTGGTCGCCATCTCTGGCGGGCGCTCGGCGCAGAACCTCGCCGACGAAGTGCGGTTCCTCGCCATCCAGCGCTTTCTCGGCATTCCACTGACCGCCTATATCGCCATCCTGTGCTTTGTCGGGTTCTCCTTCATGATGGCCAAGACGCGCTTTGGCCGCCACCTGCTGATGATCGGTGGCAACGAGGCCGCGGCATTCCGCGCCGGCATCAAGGTCGACAAGGTGCTGATGATCGCCTTCATCCTGTCCGGCACCATCGCAGCGCTGGCGGGCTGGCTGCTGGCTATCCGCACCTCCGGCGCTACGGCAAACCTTGGCACCGGCATGCTGTTCAACGCCTTTGCGGCCGTGGTTATCGGTGGCGTCAGCCTCAAGGGCGGCGTCGGCGCACTGCCCGGCGTCTATGCCGGCGTGCTGCTGCTGTCCTCGATCAACACCGCCATCAACCTGATGGGCCTGCCAGCGCATTACACCCAGGTCATCCATGGCCTGCTGGTGCTGGCGGCGGTGCTGCTCGATACGCTGAAGCAAACCATTCGAAAGAGACTGGCATGACCGGACGGCTCGAAGGCAAGACAGCACTGGTCATCGGGGCCTCACGCGGCATCGGCAAGGGCACGGCCCTCCGGTTTGTCGAAGAGGGCGCCAACCTGGTGCTGGCAGACTGGGACGCCGATGCCGGCCAGGCTGCGGCCGATGAACTGGGCGGTGTCTTCATCCACACCGACGTTTCCAAATACGACGACGTGGAAGCCGCCGTGGCGCTGGCGGTGTCGCGCTTCGGGCGGCTGGACATCATCGTGCAGAATGCCGGTATCTATCCCTGGCAGTTGATCGAGAACACCAGTTCGGACGACTGGGACCGCGTGATGGCGGTCAACCTGCGGGGCAGTTTCAACGCTGCCAAGGCCGCATTGGGGCCGATGCGAGCCCAGGGCTATGGGCGCATCCTGTTCACCTCGTCGATCACCGGGCCGCATGTCACCAGCCCGGGCCACGGCCACTATTCGGCAACCAAGTCTGGCATCAACGGCTTCATCCGCTCGGCGGCGCTGGAATTTTCCAGCTATGGCATCACCGTCAATGGCGTCGAGCCGGGCAACATCCTGACCGAAGGCATCCAGGAGCAGCGCGGCGACGCCCATATCGCCTCGATGGTCGCAGCCATTCCGCTTGGCCGCCTGGGCAGCGTGCGCGACGTGGCCAATGCCTTCCTGTTCCTGGCGTCGGATGAGGCGAGCTATATTACCGGCACCACGATCGTCGTCGATGGCGGGCAATTGCTGCCCGAAGGCCATGACTTCCGCATCGTGCCCACCGGGTGAGCAACTGCGCGGGATGCGTCGCAATTGATTTAACTACCTGAACCCCCATTAGGATTGGTCGCAGGCTTGTGATCCATGGTGCCAATGGCGCGCAAGGTGGATAACCGGCTGTTAAGGTAAACCAACCCATAATGCAGACCTGCAACCGATGTTGTCCACTGGGTGAGTGTCAGGTCTAATGCGTCTTATAATCGGCATTCTCGTTGTTATCGGCTGCGTCGTCGGGGGTTATCTGGGTGTTGGCGGCCATATGATGGTGCTCTGGCAGCCCTTCGAATTCATCATCATTCTGGGCGCTGCCATCGGCGCCTTCCTGATCGGCAATACTGGCCCGATCATCAAGGGAACGCTGGGTGCGTTCAAGACCCTGTTCAAGGGTCCCAAATACAACAAGGCGTCTTATGTCGAGCTGCTGAGCATGCAGTTCACGCTGTACAAGCTGGTACAGGCCAAAGGCATCCTGGCGCTGGAACAGCATATCGAAAACCCGCATGACTCGGCGCTGTTCAACCGCTTTCCCAAGTTCGCCGCCAATCATCATGCCGTGGAATTTGTCTGCGACTACCTGCGCATGGTGACGCTGGGCTCCAACAACGTCCATGAAATGGAAGCGTTGATGGATGAGGAACTCGAGACGCACCATCAGGAGCAGGAGCGCATCGTGGGCGCCATGCAGGCACTGGCCGACGGCACGCCGGCTCTGGGCATTGTGGCCGCCGTGCTTGGCATTATTCACACCATGGGCGCCATCAGCGAGCCGCCCGAAGTGCTGGGTCACATGATCGGTGGCGCTCTGGTGGGTACGTTCTTTGGCGTGTTCGTGGCCTACGGCTTCTTTGCGCCCTTCGCGCAGGCGCTCAAGAACATCTACGAGGCCGAGTCCAAGTATTTCCTGTCGCTCAAGGTGGGCCTGCTGGCGCACATTTCCGGCCAGGTGCCTGTGATGGCTATCGAATTCGCCCGCAAGGCGCTGCTGTCGGAAGACCGCCCAACCTTTGCCGAGGTCGATGAGGCAACGTCCAATCTGTCGGCCGCGACGTAAAGTTCTTGTTTGACGCGTTTCCGGACGGAAAACCGCCGGACACTTTTCCTGGAAACGCTCGAAGCGCCGAATAGGAGGCCAGAATGGCCAATTACGACCAGCCGATCATCATCAAGAAGGTCAAGAAGAACAAGCACGCCCATCACGGCGGCGCCTGGAAGATCGCTTACGCCGACTTCGTGACCGCGATGATGGCCTTTTTCCTGCTGCTCTGGCTGATCAGCATGACCACGCCCGAGCAAAAGGAAGGCCTCGCCACTTATTTCGCGCCACCCAATATCGCCCCGACCACCAGTGGCTCGGGCGGTTTGATGGGCGGAACGGCGCTGGATAATTCGGATGGCTCGCTGATGTCGGGAGCGACACCGGAGGAGCGGCCGGACGCGTCGGTTACGCCCAAAGGCACCGAGTTCGGTACGATGTCAGGGGCCATGACTGGCAGCGAAGAGAAGAGCGGCAATCAGTTCGACGCGGCCAAAGCATCGTCTTATGACCTCAAGGCCAAGGACGACCAGGGCTTCCACAGCGCGGCAGCTAGTATCAAGCAAGCTTGGCAAGCGCTGCCAGATATCACTGAGATTGCTGACAACTTGCTGGTCGAAGAGACCGAGGAAGGGCTCAACATCCGGATCATCGATCAGGAAGGCAGCCCGATGTTCCCCGAGGGCTCGAAATACCCCAACGAGTCGACGCGCCAGGCCATCGCGGCCATCGCACCGATCCTTCAGAAGTTGTCCAACCCGGTCCGCATCGAAGGCCATACCGCAGCCGGCGGCGTTTACGCCAATCCGCGTTACGGTTCTTGGGAGCTCTCGGCCGACCGCGCCAATACCGTGCGCCAGATCATGGGCGAGTTCGGTCTCAAGGACGATAAGATTGACTCTGTGGTGGGTCGCTCGACGGCACAGCCGTTCTTCCCCAACGACCCCTATATGGCCGCCAACGAGCGGATCGAAATAACCCTGATGTATGAAACGCCGCCGGTGCCCGCCGACCTAGCGCCCTGATCTGCAAAAGCCCCGCCATCGAGCGGGGTTTTTTGTGGGCAGGATAACGCATCCACCTAGTATGGCAGTCGCACCCGGTGCATTCTCTCCCGTAAATGAGGAGATTTGCCGTGCCGTTTCCCGACCTGACGCAGCCTGAGCTCGGTGCCTACCAAAGCAATGTGACGATGCCGGCCGATTTTTCGGCATTTTGGGATG
>JAQGKG010000057.1 GCA_028290245.1 Devosia sp.
ATGCAGGTGGCGGCGTCGAACGGGCCTTCGGGGGCGCTTTCGATGTAGCCTTCATGGAGGGTGATGCGATCAAGATGGTCTGCGGCGATCACCTCGGCAGTCTTGAGCATATCGGCGGATGGATCGACGCCGTCGAAGGTCCACCCTGCATGATCGTCGGCAAGCGCCTTGAGCTCCAGCCCGCCGCCGGCGCCGAGCACCAGTATGTGGCCATCGGCTGGGACACGCTCGGCCAGCAGTTGCGAGGTCATTTTATGCAGGCCAGCAAAGCCGGGCACTTTGCGCGGCGGGCCTTCGGCATAAGCAGCGGCTTGGTTGCCAGTGAAGGGGGATGAGGTCATGGGCGTCGGCCTTCAGATGCGGAGGGGTGCGCATCCATAGACCATCAGACAGAACGTAACAATCATTGTTACGTGATATCACTCGCTTCCAATCACCGGCACTTTGTTCGCGATATAGGCCTCGATCTTGTCACCCAGAATGCGTTTGAAACGCTCCTTCTCGACTTCGGCGTGGGCGAAGATTTCGCGTACGCGCCAGAATTCCAGCGCACCGAAATTAGTAACATGAGGCCGGATGTAAATATCCGGTGGATATGCGGCCATCATATGCGCGGTCAGCGAATGCATCATGATTTGGGCTGAGCCGAACCAGATATCGAGGGCCTTGTGATCGGTCTTAGAAATGCCTTCCGACGGGTCGCCGTTGACATCGATGCCGATCAGGAAATCAGTGTCGATATCAGCTTGATCCAAAGGCAGCGGATTGACCACGCCGCCATCGACTAGGATGTGATTGGCATAGACCACCGGTTTGAACAGGCTGGGAATGGCGATGGACCCAGCAATCGCGGGTCGCAACAGCCCGGTGTTGAACACCACCTGATGCCAGGACTGGAAATCGGTCGCCACCACATAAAGCGGGATTTTGAGCTGCTTGAACTCGAGTGGGAAGCCGGGCGGGGTGAAGGCATCGACGATGCTGGTGGCATCGAGCTGCATTGAAATGCCGTTTTTGAGAATGCCGCCGATGCCGCGGATTTGGGTGGCCCATAGCTTGGTAGCGATGGTGCGCATAGTGCCCAGCACTTCGTAAGAATGCTCGCGCAGTTCTTTACCGGTCATGCCGGCAGCCCAGCCGGCGCCAATCAGCGCGCCAATGGAGGTGCCTGAAATCACCGATGGTTTGAGGCCAAGCTCGTCCATCGCCTCGATATAGGGAATATGCGTCAGCCCGCGGGCAGACCCGCCGCCTAGCGCTACGCCAATCCTTGGTCCCGAAATAGTGTTCATAGCGCCCCGCTCGACGCCCTTTGATCGCAGCAGGTCGACCAGCTTCTGGCCGCGTATTTGTAGCGGGGTGAGCGGTCGTCGCGGCTTGGTCTCAAGGACGGTCTTGGGAGAGAATGCGCCGCCGAAGTTTAGGAAGGGTTCAAGCCTTGGACCGGGCAATTTCACGCCAACCGATGTCTCGGCGGCTAAAGCCTTCGGGCCAAACAATCTGGTCAACGGCTGCATACGCACGCTGTTGCGCCTCGGTTATGTCTTTGCCTAAGGCGGTGGCGTTGAGAACGCGACCACCAGCAGCAAGCAAACGTTCGCCGTCTCGCTGCGTTCCGGCGTGGAACACGTGAATCGTATCGCTGTTGATGTCGTCGGCGCCCTTGATTTCCGAGCCTTTGCCATAGGGGCCCGGATAGCCCTCGGTCGCCATGATGACGGTCAGCGCGTATTGGTCTTTCCAGGTCACGTCATGACCCGCCAACGTGCCGGTGGCCACAGCGTGCAGCAGCGGCAGCAGGTCGCTTTCCATCCGCATTACCATGACCTGCGTTTCGGGATCGCCGAAGCGGGCGTTGTATTCGACGAGCTTAGCGCCCTCGGGCGTCAGCATCAGCCCGGCATAGAGGACGCCCTGGTAAGGCGTGCCGCGCGCTGCTAGGCCGCGCACTGTCGGCCAGATGACGCGTTCCAGCACTTCCTCATAAATCTCGGGGGTCATCACGGGAGCAGGCGAATAGGCGCCCATGCCGCCGGTATTGGGGCCGGTGTCGCCATCGAAGGCACGTTTGTGGTCCTGCGCGGTGGTCAGCGGCAGGATGTTTTTGCCATCGCAGAGCACGAATAGGCTGACCTCCTCGCCCTCCATGAACTCCTCGATCACTACCGATGCGCCGGCCGCGCCGAAGGTGCCGGCAAAGCAGTCGATTACGGCTTCTTCGGCTTCTTCGGTGGTCATCGCCACGGTGACGCCCTTGCCGGCGGCGAGGCCGTCGGCCTTTATCACGATGGGCGCGCTGTGGGTGTAGAGATAGGCGAGGGCCGCGGCTTCATTGTCGAAGCGGCCGTAGGCGGCGGTGGGAATATCCATCTCGTCGCACAGGGCTTTGGTGAAGCCCTTGGAGCCTTCAAGCTGGCCAGCGGCTTTGGATGGGCAAAAGCAGGTGAAGCCGGCGGCGCGGATGTCGTCGCCGAGGCCGGCGACGACCTGTGCATCGGGGCCAACAACGATGAAGTCGATCTGGTGGGAATGGCAGAGCGCGATTACTGCCCCATGGTCGGTGATGTCGACGCTGAGGTTTTCGGCGACCTCTCCGGTGCCGCCGTTACCCGGCGCGATGAACAGCTTGGTCAGCACCGGAGACTGTGCGATCTTCCAGGCCAACGCATGCTCGCGGCCGCCCGAACCAATCACCAGAACCCGCATGTGTGCCTCCGTAATGTTGGAGGCGTGATGCACGAGCGGGGCGGGAGAGGCAAGGAATTGTTGTCGCAGTGAGTCAGTCGACACCCTCCCCTCAAGGGGGAGGGTGGCAGAAAGCTACATCTCGGCTTCTTTGAAAATCTGCGTCAGGTCCCCGTTCATTCGCCGCGGAACTTGTCGAGCCAGCGCTCGGCGGGGGATTTGGCCAGGCGGATGGTTTCTTCGAGCGGGGCGAGGTGAATGGTTTCGTCCTTGCCCTGTGCGTTGAGCCGGTTGCGGCGAACGAGGCCCGCTTCGGCGATGCCTACGGCCTGCGCAGCGATGTCATAGACATTTGAGCGGTCGTGCGGGGTTTCGAGGCCAAGCCGCGGCACTTCGCGGCGCATGTGGTCGCGCTCTTCGGCGGACCATGGCTCGATCAGCTCATAGGCGGCTTCGAGGGAGACGTCGTCGTAGAGTAGCCCGGTCCAGAACGCCGATAGCGCTGTCACCGACTTTTCGTCGCCCATGTCGGCGCCGCGCATTTCTAGGAACTGCTTCAGGCGCACTTCCGGGAAAATCGTCGAGAGGTGGTCTTCCCAATCCTTGATGGTGGGCTTTTCGCCCGGCAGTTGCGGCAGGTTGCCCTTGAGGAATTCGCGGAAGCTTTCGCCTGAGACGTTCACATAGTCACCGTTGCGGATGACGAAATACATTGGCACATCAAGCGCATAGTCGGCATATTGCTCAAAGCCGAAGCCCTCGTCGAAGGCGAAAGGCAGCATGCCGGTGCGCGCGTCGTCGGTATTGAGCCAAATATGGCTGCGGAAGCTGAGATAGCCCGAGTCACGGCCTTCGG
Source organism: Devosia sp. (assembly GCA_028290245.1). Taxonomy (GTDB): domain Bacteria; phylum Pseudomonadota; class Alphaproteobacteria; order Rhizobiales; family Devosiaceae; genus Devosia. The sequence goes on from JAQGKG010000057.1 coordinate 3,542, forward strand.
AGAACGGCGAATCGGCAAACAAGGCCGTCGCCACCGGCTGCAGAGCCACGGAAACACGCAGCTTCTTGACCATGTCGGCTTCGCTGGCGAAATCGAGATTGGTCTGCACGGTGCAGGAGCGGAACATCATGGAGGTGCCGAGCGTGCCGACCTTTTCCATGTATGGCTTCATGATGCCATAGCGCGACTTGGGCATGGCCGGGATCTGGTCGACCGTCCAGATCGGCGTCACGCCAAGGCCGAGAAAATGAATGCCAAGCGGGGCCGCGACCTTTTTGGTGACGCGCATGTGCTCGGCGAGCTCGTCTGCCGAGGCATGCAGGTCCACCTGGGGTGCACCGGAGAGCTCGAACTGGCCGCCGGGCTCGAGCGAAATGCCGCCGATGGTGTCGTTGCGCAGGCCAATCGGATTGTCGCCGTCGTAAAAGGGCTCCCAGCCGGTTTCGGCCTGCACGCCATCGAGCAGCGCGCGAATGCCGTTCGGGCCTTCGTATTCCACCGGGCGCAGCGGATCGGTGTGGAACACGTGCTTTTCGTGCTCGGTGCCGATGCGCCACTCACTCTCGGGCTTAGCGCCCTTTGCCATAGCCTCGATCAGGTCGGCTCGCGATTCGATCGGGGGAGAATAGGTGTCGGCGCCGGCCATAAGCAGTCCTCTGACGATGAGGGTTCAATGTGGGGCGGAACATAGCGTTGCGCCCAAACAAAGCAATCGCGTTTTATCGCCAATCGCCGATGATGGCTTGAATGACCGCGAGTGCGGCGACAGCAGCCGTGTCGGCACGCAGGATTCGCGGCCCGAGGCTGATGGGGACAACATACGGGAGGGCGCGGAGCTTGGCGCGTTCGTCGTCGGAAAAACCGCCTTCGGGCCCGATCAGCACGCCGATCTTTTGATCTCTGAGGCCCTGCAGCGTCTCGACCGGCGAGGACGACGCGGCGCCCTCATCGGCGAGGATCAGTTTGCGGTCAGCCGGCCAGGAGTCAATTAGCTTTTCCAGCGTGATTTCCTGCTCCACCGTCGGAACGCTTAGCACTTCGCATTGCTCGGCCGCCTCGATGGCATTGGCGACGAGGCGCTCATGCTTGAGCCGGTTGACCTGGGTGAAGCGGGTGATCACCGGCTGGATGGTGCCGGCGCCCATCTCGACGGCCTTCTGAATCACATAATCCAGCCGCTCGGTCTTGAGCGGGGCAAAGCCATACCAGAGGTCGGACTTTGGCGTTTGCGGGGCGATTTGTTCGATCAGATCGAGGGTGGCAGATTTCTTGGAATCACTAGACAGGCGGGTGAGCCAAGCACCGTCGCGGCCGTTGAACAGAACCACCTCGTCGCCAACGACCTTGCGCAGCACCGCCGCGAGATAAAGCGACTGGTCCTTTTCAAGCGTGAGTTGCGCCCCGGCGGTGAGGTCGGGCGTAACGAACAGGCGGGGCAGTGCGGCGTGGCTACGGGGCATGGATCTTCCAGTCTTGGGCACGATTTTTCTACAAGCGCCGGGCGGCACCTCCCCCTGGACGGGGGAGGCTGGGTGGGGGTGCGAGAGCCACGGACACCCGGGCCAAACATCCCCCTCCCTGACCCTCCCCGCAAGGGGGAGGGTGTCGACTGAAATAATCGTGGGCCAGAACAGCTCTACTAGCTGATCGAGCTTTAGAGTAGAGCTCTCCTCAGCCTGTCGAACCACGAGGTCGTGGCACTATGTCCGATATAAATCAGCTACCCAACAATACCCCCGACACCGTTGCCGACGCGCAATCCGGCAATATCGTCGATCGCTATGCGCCGCCGTGGCTGAAGCCTTATGCGCGATTAGCGCGCTGGGACCGGCCGATTGGCATCTGGCTGCTGTTTTGGCCCTGCATCTGGGGACTGGCGTTGGCTGCGGTTTCCAATCCCGATCGGGGATTCGACTGGTGGGCCGGCGTCTTGATGTTCTTTGGCGCCGCCCTGATGCGCGGGGCCGGCTGCACTTTTAACGACATTGTCGACCGCGACATCGACATGCAGGTGGCCCGCACCCGCTCGCGGCCGATTCCATCGGGCCAGGTCACCACGCGTGAAGCGCTGTATTTCATGATCGCACAGGCGCTGCTGGCGTCGGTTATCCTGTTCCAGTTCAATCGCTTTACCGTCTGGGCTTGTGTCGCCTCGCTGGTGCTGGTAGCGATTTATCCCTTCATGAAGCGCATCACCTGGTGGCCGCAGGCTTTCCTCGGCCTCGCCTTTTCCTATGGCGCACTGGTCGGCTGGAGCTCGCAAATTGGCGGTCTCGGCTGGGTGCCGGTGCTGCTGTATGCCGGGACCATTCTTTGGGTCATTGGCTATGACACGCTCTATGCCCTGCAGGATATCGAGGACGACGCGCTGATCGGCGTCAAGTCCACGGCGC
>JAQGKG010000079.1 GCA_028290245.1 Devosia sp.
GCCCGAACCCAGCGCGCGGGACTCGCGTGGCCGGCTCTGAAACTGGCCCTCGCTGCCGAAGAAGCGGGAGAAAAATGGGTCATTGGCGAAGGGCGAGGCCTGCTGCTGCTCGATGCGAGTGGCATAGACATTGACCACAGACGGCGCGACGGCCTTCACCACGGGGGCAAAGCTCAGCTTGACCTGGGTATCGCTGCCGGGAACTTGGCGCGGCTCGGCGGGGGCCGCGACGATGGTGTCGGCCTGCGCCACGCTGGGAGCATTCCAGGGCGCAAAAGCCAGAGTGCCACCGATGGCGATGACGGCCACGGCAACGCCGGCAAACAGCAGCGGGCGCAGGTTCATCTATCCAGCCTCCAGATCAAATCGCCGCAGAGGCAGGCGCCCTGACTGCGGCTTGATAATGGCGGAAACCACCGACACGGCATAGTGATGAAGTCGTTTGCCAGCGCCGTAAAACTACGGTCTATTCCAGACCAATCTGGAGCACCCAAATGTCGCTGTATCGTCTCGCCGCTGCCGTTTTGGCATTCGCCACCCTTGCCCTGCCAGCCTTTGGGCAAGAGGACACAGTCGGCATTCCTGGGCCCATCAGTTTCCAAGAAACTGACTTCGCGCTTGCCTGGACCAGCCATCCATTCCCGGCCTATTTCAAGCAGGAGTATCTGCCCGAGGGCGAGACCGTCGAAGCCTATAATCAGATGTTCATGATCGACGTGTTGACCGAAGGTGGCACGCCGGAAACCACGGCAGCCGATGTGATTGCCGGCCTTGAACAGCGCAAGGCCAACGATCCGGTGGTCAATTACGCCATGGTGGCCAATGAGGCGACCGGCGAGCTGCTCCTCGATTTCCTGGTCAGCGACAGCAGCACGGACACAGTCATCGTCGAGTGGAACGCCTACCGCTACGTGCCCTATGGCGAGGGCTTCGTGCTGTACGCCATCAGCCGTCGTGCTTACGGCGATTTGGCGAGCGATTTCATCGGCGGTCTGAAGGACTGGCGCACGGCGTCAATCGACGCTTTGGCATCGATGGAACTGCCGGACGTGCAACTGGATTAACCCCCGGAAGTCCAGGGCTTTCGGCTGCAAATCCAGCGTCATCGGATCGTCGTATTTTGCGGCCAAATAAGTGTTTGCGCCGGGGGTCACCTAGCCCTATATGCAGCGCTTCTTTTCACAAATGCCCAGCCCCGAAAGGCCAGTCGTCGATGACCACCGAGCCGAAGCACGTTTACCCGAACACATCCGCGCTAATCGCGGCCGAAGCGCCGGACTTTCCGGCTTTCCTGTTCTCCGAACGTGAGCTTCACAAGGCCACAAAGGTGTTCAAGAAGGGCTTTGACGGCCTGCTGACCTATGCCGTGAAGTGCAACCCATCTCCGCATGTGATCGCGCAGTTGCACCGCGAAGGTCTCAAGGCATTCGACGTGGCATCAAATGTCGAAATGGAACTGGTGCGTGACCATGCGCCGGGCGCGGTGATGCATTACAACAACCCGATCAAGAACAAACGCGAGATCGCCCGGGCCTACGAAGAGTTCGGCGTCCGCTCTTTCACCATCGACCATCCCCAGCAGCTCGACCAGCTCGCCGCAGTGGTGTCACCATCGCGCGACATCGAAGTGACCACGCGTTTCAAGGCTGGCAAGGCTCTGAAGTCTTATGACTTCGGCATCAAGTTCGGCGTCATGGAACAGGGCGCGGCTGAAATCGTACAGGCCGTCGAGACCATGGGCTTTACGCCAAGCCTCTGTTTCCACGTCGGCAGCCAGTGCGAAGACGCCTATGCTTACGAGCGCCATATCGCTGCGGCAGCCCGCATCGTCGAGGAGTCCGGCATCGAGCTGAAGCGCCTCAATATCGGCGGCGGCTATCCAGCCCCCTACCCGACCAGCGAAGCGCCGCCGATGGAATATTACTTCGAGACCATCTCGACGGCAGTTTCCGACCACTTCGGCGACAAGAACAAGCCCGAGCTGATCATCGAGCCCGGCCGCGCGCTGGTGACCTCGTCGACCTCGCTGCTGCTGCGCGTAAAGCATCAGCGCGGCGGCCAGTCGGTCTATGTCAACGACGGTGCCTATGGCAGCCTGATGGAAGTGAAGTTCATGCACTTCACCCCGCCAGTCCGCGTCTGGCGCGGCCCGCGCGTGCATGACAACGATCAGGAATTCAGCGAATTCACCGTCTGGGGCCCAACCTGCGACAGCTATGACGTGCTGCCCCAGGTATTCACCCTGCCAGCCGATATCGACGAAGACGACTGGATCGAATTCGGCCTGATGGGCGCCTACACCCAGGCCTCGCTGACCCCGTTTAACGGCTTCGACCGCCGCGACCAGTACTGGGTTGATGAAGCCTACACCGGTAAAGACCAGCAGCCGGAATAAGCAAAACGTACAAGCTTACAAATCCCCGCTCCGGCGGGGATTTTCGTCTCCGCAGTGCCAGCCTTTTCCACCCCGATCCAAAAGCATATCGGAACTGAAAATGCTCCCAATCCCGCCTCTCGCCGATTCGGCCGTCGCATCATGGTCACCGGCCCGACCAACGCCGGCAAGTCTACGCTGGCTGATGCCATTGGCCGCAAACTGGGCATCGCCCCGATACATATCGATCAGTTCAGCCACCTGCCCGACACCAACTGGCAGCCTCGCGATGTCAGCGAATTCCACGCGATGCACGACACCGCCATCCTCGCAGAGGAATGGGTGATGGACGGCAACTACACGGCGATCATGCCGCAGCGCTATGCGCGAGCAACCGGCATCGTGGTCATCGATGACATTTCCTCAACCGCTATGTCCGCTATTTCAGGCGCACGCTGTTCGAGCCAAACCGCATCGGCAGCGTGGCCGGAGGAAGGGATAGCGTCAAATGGGAGATGATCACTTGGATCTGGACAACCCGTGACGCCAGCAAGTACCGGCACATGGCGACGGAGACAGGACTACCTGTGGTATTCTGCAAGTCTCTGGCCGAACTTCAGACGCTCTATGCC
>JAQGKG010000110.1 GCA_028290245.1 Devosia sp.
GTGATCAAGCCGTCTTCATAGAGACGCTGGGCGATCTGCATGGTGCGCGTCGGGGATAGGCCTAGACGCGAGGAGGCATCCTGCTGCAGCGACGAGGTGGTGAAAGGCGCATAGGGATTGCGCTTGGTCGGCTTTTTTTCGACCAAGGAGACGTTGAACTGGCCGCCCTCGATCAGCTTTTTCAGCTCGGCGGCATTCTCGCCGGTCTTGATGTCGAGCTTGTCGGTTTTCTTGCCATCAACCGAGAACAGGCGGGCGAGGAAGCTCTTGCCGGACTGCGCCAGCTTGGCCTCGACCGACCAATATTCATCGGCCTTGAACTTTTCGATCTCGCCTTCGCGATCGGAGACGAGGCGGAGCGCCACTGACTGGACGCGGCCGGCCGAGCGGGAGCCCGGCAGCTTGCGCCACAGGATCGGCGACAGGGTGAAGCCGACCAGATAATCGAGCGCGCGGCGCGCCAGATAGGCGTCGACCAGCGGCATGTCGATTTGGCGCGGACTGGCCATCGCGGTGGTGACGGCATCCTTGGTGATGGCGTTGAACACCACGCGCTGGACCGTCATGTCCTTCTTGATCGACTTCTTCTGCATCAGCACGTCGAGAATGTGCCACGAAATGGCTTCGCCTTCGCGATCCGGATCGGTTGCGAGGATCAGGCCATCGGCGCCCTTGAGCGCATTGGCAATGTCGGCGAGACGCTTCTTGGAGGCGGTATCGACCTCCCAGGACATTGCGAAGTCTTCGTCGGGACGAACGGATCCGTCCTTGGCCGGCAAGTCGCGGACATGGCCGAAGGAGGCGAGGACTTCATAGCCCGAGCCCAGATATTTGTTGATTGTCTTGGCTTTAGCCGGACTTTCAACGACGACGACCTTCATGGAGTATCCGTTCCGCAACGCTTGGTAAGAAGGGGCGGAACATGGTGGAGCGAGGGGGTGGTGTCAACGGCCTGAAACCGGGCTATCCGGCGCTCTCTCTTAGAGAGAGGAAAATTTGCGGCCTTGTGGAGAGTTCGGCGTTGTCTTGCAACTGCCATACCAGCGGCGCATCGCTGAGGCGGAATTTGAGGAGTTCACAATGCAATATCGCAAGCTCGGCAACAGCGGCGCAATCGTATCGGCCTACTGCCTCGGCACCATGACCTTTGGCTCGGAATCCGATGAGGCGACGTCGTTTCGGCTGATGGACGATTACGTGGCGGCCGGCGGCAATTTCATCGACACGGCCAATGTGTATAGCGCCGGTGTTTCGGAAGAAATCCTGGGCCGGTGGCTCAAGGGCAAGCAGTTGCGCGATCTGGTGATTACCACAAAAGGCCGTTTTCCGATGGGCAATGGGCCCAATCACCTTGGCCTGTCGCGCAAGAACCTGAACGAGGCGCTGGATGCGTCGCTGAAGCGGCTAGGCGTCGAGCATATCGACCTGTACCAGATGCATGCTTTCGACGCGCTGACGCCGCTGGATGAGACTCTGCGATTCCTCGACGACTCGATCCGGAACGGCAAGATAGGCTATTATGGCTTGTCCAATTTCCTCGGGTGGCAGCTGACCAAGGCGGTTTGGCTGGCTAAGGCGAGTGGTTATCAGCCGCCGGTGACGCTGCAGCCGCAGTATAACCTGCTGGTGCGCGATATCGAGCACGAGATCGTTCCGGCGGCGCTCGATGCAGAGATCGGGCTGCTGCCATGGTCGCCGCTTGGTGGCGGCTGGCTCAGTGGCAAGTACAAGCGCGACCAGATGCCGACTGGCGCGACGCGGTTGGGGGAGAACCCGACGCGGGGCATGGAAGCGTTCGAGAAGCGCAATTCCAAGTCGGTGACGTGGGACGTGATCGAGGCGGTGCAGGACATTGCCGAGGCCCGTGGCGCGACCATGGCGCAGGTTTCTCTGGCCTGGGTGGCGGCGCAACCGGCAGTGACGTCGGTGATTCTCGGCGCGCGGACTACGGAGCAGTTGGGCGACAATCTTGGGGCCGCTGAGTTGGAGTTGTCAGCGGAGGAGATCGCGCGGTTAAGCGATGTCAGCAAGCCGGAGATGTCGGACTATCCGTATGGTGAGGGTGGGATCGCGCAGCGGAACCGGAAGGTTGAGGGTGGACGGTAAATTGCCATTATGTAGGCGGCACTAACCCCTCACCCCGACCTTCCGCTGAACGCGTCAGGTCGTCCCTCTCCCGCAGGGGGAGAGGGGTGGCTCCACTCTGGGCTACCACGGAGCTCCCTTCTCCCCTCGCGGGGAGAAGGTGCCCGTAGGGCGGATTAGGGGACTAGCTGTACTTTAGCGCGACCAACTGCCCGCTGGACCATTCGATCTGACCTGCTAGATCCAACTCCAGCAACAACATCTGCATGGCCGACACCGTCAGACCCGATTGGCGGACCAGTTCGTCGACTTCGATCGGCGTCGCAGTAAGCGCCGATAGCAGCCGAGATTTATCGTCGTCGCTGGGTGGTGGCTCGGGGGTCAGGTCGGGCTCCCAGTCGCGGTCGAACAGGGCGCCGTTGGCGGGATTGGCGCTGCCGAGCGTTTCGATGATGTCTTCGGCGCAGGTGATCAGCCGAGCACCTTGCTGGATCAGCGCATTGCCGCCTTCGGCGCGCGGATCGAGCGGCGAGCCGGGGACGGCGAAAACGTCGCGGTTTTGTTCCAGTGCCAGGCGGGCGGTGATCAGCGAGCCGCTGCGCTTGGCGGCTTCGACGACGACGATGCCGAGCGACAGGCCGGACACCAAGCGGTTGCGTCGCGGGAAATCGCGGGCGCGTGGCTCCCAGCCCAGTGGCATTTCGGTGAGTAGCGCACCGCCATTGTCGAGGATATCATGCGCCAGCGGGATGTTCTCATCGGGATAGATCTTGTCGAACCCGCCGGCCAGCACGGCGATGGTGCCGGTGATCAGGGTTGCTTTGTGGGCTGCCGCGTCGATGCCCCGAGCAAGGCCGGACACCACCGTATAGCCGCGCTCGCCGAGGTCGGTTGCCAGCATGCGGGTCATCTTGATGCCGGCGGCTGAGGCATTGCGGGCGCCGACGATGCCGACGGTGCGCTGCCAGTCCAGATTGACGCCACCCGCCATGGTGACCAACGGCGGCGAGGCCGGAATATAGCTGAGCAGTTCGGGATAGTCGGCTTCGCCCGAGGCGACGAGCCGGGCGCCGTAGCGCAGCAGGCCGGCGATTTCGTCTTCGGCCGCGGCTTGGCTGGTGATGCGCGCCGGCTTGCCGGTGCGGAGCAACAGGCTAGGCAGGGCATCGAGGGCCGCCTCGGCGGAGCCGAAGCGGTTGAGCAACTGGCGGAAGGTGGCTGGGCCAACATTGTCGGTTCGGATCAGGCGCAGCCAGGCAACGCGCTGTGTATCGGTAAGGGCGGCACTCAGTCGCCCGTTCATAATGCTAGCCCGGTGTCTTTTCGGAGCCGATTTTCGGCTCCGTGCCGGCCATCAGGCGGGCGAGATTGGCGCGATGCTGGAAGAACAGCAGCAGGGCCATGACGGCGACGGCACCGGCCAGCCACTCATTGACCACGACGAAGGCGAAGATCGGCGCGGTGGCGGCGGCGGTGAGTGCTGCCAGCGAGGACATTTTCTGGGCGAAGGCGATGACCAGCCAGACAGCGCAGAAGATCAGGCCGACGGGCCAGCTTAGGGCCAGCAGCGAGCCGATCATCACGGCGACGCCCTTGCCGCCCTTGAAATTGAGCCAGACTGGGAAGCAGTGGCCGAGGAAAGCGAAGATGGCGGCCAGCATGGCGGCATTTTCGCCCCAGTAGTAGCGCGCGACGAGGATGGGTAGTGCGGCTTTCGCAGCGTCCAGCACCAGCGTCGCGGCGGCGAGCCAGCGGTTGCCGGTGCGCAACACATTGGTGGCGCCGATATTGCCCGAGCCGATGTTGCGGATATCGCCGAGGCCGGCGGCGCGGGTCAGCAGCAGGCCAAACGGGACGGAGCCGCAGAGATAGGCGAACACCGCCGCGTAGAGCAGATTGATATCCATGGCTTAGTCCTCGTGCGTGTGAACGGTCTGCCCGCCCACGATGGTTCGCATCACCTTGCCAGCAAGCCGCGCGCCTTCAAAGCTGGTATTGCGCGATCTGGAGCGGATTTCGCGTTCCGAAACCTGCCAGGGGTAATCGAGATCAAACAGGATCAGGTCGGCTGGCGCGCCCTTGGCGATGCGGCCTGAGGCAAGGCCGAGAATTTCGGCGGGGCGGCTGGTCATGGCGCGGAGCACTGTCAGCAGCTCTACATCGCCGGAATGCACCAGGCGCAGGGCGGCGGCCAGCAGGGTTTCGAGGCCGATGGCGCCATCGGAGGCTTCGGCGAAGGGCTGGCGCTTGACCTCGGTGTCCTGCGGATCGTGGTCGGAATGGATGGTGTCGATGGTGCCGTTACGCAGGGCCTCGATCATCGCCTGCCGGTCATCTTCGGAACGCAGCGGGGTGCTGAGTTTGAAGAAGGTGCGGTAGCGGCCGATGTCGTTCTCGTTGAGCGCGAGGTTATTGATGGAAATGCCTGCGGTAACTGACTTGTTACGCTTTTTGGCTGCCGCCATCAGCTCGACGGAACCGGCGCAGGAGATTTGCGCGGCGTGGTATTTGGTTGATGTCAGGGCGGCCAGTTGCAGGTCGCGGGCCAGCGGAATGGTTTCGGCTTCGCGCGGAATGCCCTTCAAGCCTAGAATAGTGGCGAACAGGCCCTCGTTCATCACGCCTTCGCCGGTCAGGCTATGGTCGGAAACGTGGTGCACGATGGTCATGCCGTAATTGGCGGCATAGCTCATCACCGTGCGCAACAGGGAGGCCGACTGGATGGAGTGGCGGCCATCGGTGAGGCAGACGGCGCCAGCCTCCTGCAGCAGGCCGAACTCGGTCATTTCGAGGCCGGCGAGGCCCTTGGTGATGGCGCCGGCAGGCAGCACATTGACCTTGGAAGTCGCCTTGGCGCGGCGGATCAGGAAATCCACCAACGCGCCATCGTCCACCACGGGAGCGGTATCGGGCATCATCACGAAGCTGGTGACGCCACCAGCGGCCGCGGCATCGCCAGCCGATTGCAGGGTTTCGCGGTATTCCTTGCCGGGCTCCCCGGTGAACACGCGCATGTCGATCAGGCCGGGGGCGAGAATCAGCCCGCCGGCATTGATCACTTCGGCACCGTCTGGCACGCCGACCGGGCCGTTCAGCGCGACATCAAAGATCAAGCCGTTTTCGACGAGGACAGCGCCGCGGGCATCGGTGCCCGAGGCCGGATCGACGATGCGGGCATTTTCGATCAGCAGGGGGCGGGTCATGCGTGGCCTCCTGCCGGCAGCAACGCATCGAGCACGGCCATGCGGACAGCGACGCCCATTTCGACCTGTTCGGTGATGACCGATTGCACGCCATCGGCGATGGCCGGGTCGATCTCGACGCCGCGGTTCATCGGGCCGGGATGCATGACGATGGCGTCGGGCTTGGCGAAGCTGAGCTTTTCTGCGTCGAGGCCGTAGAAGTGGTAATATTCGCGGACCGATGGGATCATGCGGCCATTGGCGCGCTCGTGCTGCAGGCGCAGCATCATCACCACGTCGCAGCCCTTGAGGCCTTCGCGCATGTCGGTGAAGACTTCGGTGGCGAGGTGTTCGATGCCGGCCGGTAGCAGATTGCGCGGGGCGATGACGCGGGTACGGACATTGAGCGCGCCGAGCAGCAGCAGGTTCGAGCGGACGACGCGGGAATTGGCGATATCGCCGCAGATGGCCACCGTGAGGCCCGAGATGCGGCCCTTGTGGCGGCGGATGGTCAGGGCGTCGAGCAGGGCCTGGGTGGGGTGCTCATGGGCGCCGTCGCCGGCATTGATCACGGCGCAGCCGACCTTCTGGGACAGCAGTTCCACCGCGCCGGCTGCCGAATGGCGCACCACGATGACATCGGGGCGCATGGCATTGAGCGTCGCGGCGGTGTCGACCAAAGTCTCGCCCTTGGAGACCGAGCTGGACTTGACCGACATGTTCATCACCAGCGCGCCGAGGCGCTTGCCGGCGATTTCGAACGAGCCCTGGGTGCGGGTCGATGGCTCGAAGAACAGGTTGATCTGGGTCTTGCCGGCCAGCGTCGGATGACTTTTCCGCTCCTGCCGCGAGACCGGAACCATGGCATCGGCGCGATCGAGCAGGTCGATGATCTCGTGCTGCTTGAGATCGGCGATCGACAGCAGATGGCGCTGTTTGAAAGGGGGAAAATCGCCGGACGAACCGGCGGGCGTGGTGGTGGCTGTCGCCGCGCTTGCTTGGGCCATGCGCTCCCGTCCCTGATGTTGTGCGGGGTGTAGTGGAGGGGGGCGCCAGATTCAACTGGTTCCGTGCAAAAGCTCGCGTTAGTTGAAAGTTCTCATAGACGAAGCCGGTCGAGCGCGCCTTGCAGGATGTAGCTGGCGGCGAGTTTGTCGACCACTTCGGCGCGGCGATCGCGGCGCAGGTCGGCCTGGATCATCATGCGGGTGACGGCGCTGGTGGAGAGGCGTTCGTCCCAAAAGGCGATCGGGAGCGCAGTCTTTTGCGCCAGATTGCGAGCGAAGGCGCGGGTCGACTGGACGCGGGGGCCTTCGGAGCCGTCCATGTTCAGGGGCAGGCCCAGGATGATCGCGGCGATCTGATTCTCGCCGATCAACACGATGATGCGCTCGGCGTCCTGGGTGAACTTGGTACGCTTGATGGTTTCGAGCGGGGTGGCGGAATAGCGCATGCCGTCACTGATGGCGACGCCGATGGTCTTGGTGCCGAGATCCAGCGCCATGATGCGGCCGGTCGCGGGAATGTAGGCGAGCGGATTGGCGTATTCGGGAATGAGGTCTTCGGTCATCTCTGGCTCGCTTGCCACTTTGGCGACGTCCTATAGGGTGCGGCCGGATTTGGCGACAGGAAAGCGCGGATGAAACTCACCTGGTTTGGCGGCACGACGATCCGCATTCATACCGGCGGGGCGATTCTGGTGCTGGACCCGGCTGGAGCGCCGGGGGGAATCGATGCGGCGGAGTTGGTTAGCGGGGCTGATCAGGTGATTGGCGGATTTGGGGCTGAGTTGGCACGCATAGACGGCGGGGAGTGGAAACCGCGGAAGGTGCCGCGGCTGGTGGATGAGGGCGATACGCTGGCCGCGGTTGAGGTTTGGGCGATGGGCGCGGAGGTCGTGCTGGTGGATGCGATTGGCGAGGCGCCTTTGCTGCTGGTGAGCGGCGACGTGCCGACGCTGGGGCGCTGGGCGGAGAGTGCGGTCGTGGTGTTGTTTGGTGGCGGCGAACGGCTGGGCGTCTTGGGGCGGGCCATCATGGAAGAGCGTGCGCCGCGGTTGCTGGTGCTGGCTGGGGATGAGGCGGCGGTGGATCAGGCGATACCGGCTTTGCGTGATGGTCTCGATGGAACCGGGCTGGTGGCGCTTGAGGCTGGGCTGGCTTTGGAAGTCTGATCTATTGCATTAGCCATTTTCATTGTCTTTTGTGGCTGGTGATTGCTAATACGGCGATCAACGAGCCGTTCTTTTCTGGAGTTTCCCATGTCCGTCGACGCAGCAACCGTAAAGCGCATTGGGCGCCTCGCGCGCATTCGCATCGAAGAGAATGAAGTGGAAAGCTATCAGAGCGAGCTCAACGCCATTCTGGGCTTTATCGAGCAGCTAGGCGAAGTCGATGTTGACGGCGTGGAGCCGATGACCTCGGTGACGCCAATGACGCTGCGCCGGCGGGACGACGTGATCAGCGATGGCGGCTACGCCGAACAGATCGTCGCCAATGCGCCGCTGACCGAAGACAATTTCTTCATGGTTCCCAAGGTGATCGAATAATGGCGGTCTTCATCGCTGTCGAGACGCCGTTGCAGGATGACGTTCGTGGTCTCGTCGGGCGTCTCAACGATCATTTGATTCCGCTGTCTCCGCTGGAATTTCAGTTCAAGATGACGGTGGAGCAGATGGCTGGTGCTGACACGACGGTGTTTGTGGCCCGTAACGACAGCGGCAAGGCGATCGGCATGGGTGCGCTGAAGGTGCATTCGGCCGAATTGGGCGAGGTAAAGCGGATGTACACCGACCCCGAAGTGCGAGGCCAGCGCGTCGGCTCGGCGTTGCTGGAAGCTATCGTCAACCTAGCGCGCCAGAAAGGCCTGTCGAATGTCGTGCTGGAAACCGGCAGCGGCGAAGGCATGGCGGAGGCCCACCGTCTGTACACCCGTAGCGGCTTCGTGACTCGCGGAGCGTTTTTGGATTATCCCGATAGCGAATGGTCAGTATTCTTTGAGATGCCACTAAACCAGGAACAGCCCGCATGAGATTTCGTCTCGCTACCGTCTTGATGTTGGCTTCGATCGGTTCTGCCATGGCGGCCGATCAGTATGACGCGGTCTATGCTACCGACCCCGCGGCGTGTGAGCGCACCGGTGAGGAGCTAGGCGAGGCGCTGTTCGAACTGCAGGCCGCTGTCGTCGCCCCGCGCGTCGGTATCTGGATGGGCGAGCTGGAGTGCATCTTCAACGATGTGCGGATGAACCCGTCGCCATGGGGCGCTGTCGAGGAAGTCTACGCGACCGCGCGTTGCGAGGGGCCGTATCTGGCGTTTATCGATCAGGTCGCGATCACGTCGGATTCGGGAAATATCAACCTGACCTGGGGCGACCAGGAGGGCACTCCGCCCGCCATGGTGGAAATCCTCTCGATGAAGCACGGCGAAAGCACCGGCGCCGAGCGCGATCCGCAGGACTATGCCGGCGTCTACACGCTGTGCGAAGGTGTGACCGCGGCGGACCTCGTGCCATGATGCGTTTTGCCTTGGCATTTGCGCTGTTGGCGACGCCGGCTGTGGCGCAAGAAGACATGATCATCGACCAGAGCAAGGTTTATGTCAGCGAGCCATCGGCTTGCGAGGCGCTAGAAAAGCAGGGCATCGATGCCTGGATCGAAACTGATTTTCTGGCCCTTACATTCGACGGCGGTATCCAGTCGATGGAGTTCCACTGCAACTTCTATGACATAAAAAGCCGGCCCAATACGCCGCTGTTGTTTGTGGATGCCGTGTGCGAAATGCCCGGCGAAGTGTATCCCGATATTCTGGCCATCGCTCCTCAAAGCGAGGACGCCATTCAAGTCGTTTCCAGCTACGATGCCATGATGGTGACCGCCGGCAACTATCCGCCACCCGGGCCGACCACCAATCCCGGCGTGACCATCTATACCCGCTGCGACAATCTGAGCGAGATTCCCGTTGACTGACCTGACCAAACTCAGCCTGGCCGATGCCCGCAAGGGTCTAAAGGCAAAGAGCTTCACCGCCACCGAACTGACCGGCGCTTATCTCAAGGCGATCGACGTGGCTAACCCGAGCCTCAACGCCTATGTGGCGGTGACGCCGGACCAGGCGCTTGAGATGGCGAAGGCCAGCGACGAAAAATTGAGCAAGGGGCAGGGCGGCACGCTGGAAGGCATTCCGCTTGGCATCAAGGACTTGTTCGCCACCAAGGGCGTGCATACCCAGGCGGCCAGCCACATCCTCGACGGCTTCAAGCCCGAGTATGAATCGACGGTCACGGCCAACCTGTGGCGCGATGGCGCAGTCATGCTGGGCAAGCTCAACATGGACGAATTCGCCATGGGCTCGTCCAACGAAACCTCATATTACGGCCCGGTGGTCAGCCCATTCCGCGCTGAGGGTAGCAATGCCAAGCTGGTGCCCGGCGGATCGTCGGGCGGTTCGGCGGCGGCGGTTTCCGCGTGGCTCTGCGCCGCTGCGACCGCAACCGATACTGGCGGCTCGATCCGCCAGCCGGCTGCGTTCACCGGAACGGTCGGGATCAAGCCGACCTATGGCCGCTGCTCGCGCTGGGGCACAGTGGCCTTCGCGTCGTCGCTCGACCAGGCTGGGCCGATCGCCCGCACGGTCAAAGATGCGGCGCTGATGATGACGTCGATGTCGGGATTCGACGTCAAGGATTCGACGAGCGTCGATCTGGCGGTGCCGGATTTTGCCGCTGCGGTCGAACGCGGCGTCAAGGGCCTGGTCATCGGTGTGCCGCGCGAATACCGCATGGATGGCATGCCGGCCGAGATCGAAAGACTCTGGAGCCAGGGCCTCGAATGGCTCAAGGCCGAAGGCGCTACGGTGCGTGACATTTCGCTGCCGCATACGAAATACGCCCTGCCGGCTTATTACATCGTGGCGCCGGCTGAAGCCTCGTCCAACCTCGCTCGATACGACGGCGTGAAGTATGGCTTGCGCGTTTCGGGCAAGGACATCACCGACATGTACGAGCTGACACGCGCCGCCGGCTTTGGCCGCGAGGTAAAGCGTCGCATCATGATCGGCACCTATGTGCTCAGCGCCGGCTATTTCGATGCTTTCTATGTCAAGGCGCAGAAGGTCCGGACGCTGATCAAGAAAGATTTCGAGGATGCGTTCAATGCAGGCGTTGACGCCATCCTGACGCCCGCAACGCCATCGGCGGCCTTTGGCGTCGGTGACGAGGCGCTGGCTGCCGATCCCGTGGCGATGTATCTCAACGACGTGTTTACCGTGACGGTCAACATGGCGGGCCTGCCAGGTATCGCCGTGCCAGCTGGCAAGGACGCTGCCGGACTGCCGCTCGGACTGCAGCTGATCGGCAAGCCTTTCGACGAGGAAACGCTGTTTGCAGCCGCTCGCGTCATCGAAAAGAGCGCCGCCATGGACTTCTCCCCGAAGCCCTGGTGGTAAGCATGAAGTGCGGCGCCCCTTGATCGGGGTGCCGTTCCGCCTTATTTGGCCCCCATGCACAAATTGAAATTGGTTGTGACGCCGCCTAGGCAGGCGTCCGGGCCGACAAGGGTTTCACCGATGGCCGCTGACATTTTCACCTCGCTCGACTGGTCCGAGCCGCCCAAGGACATGAGCAAGCCGCTCCAGGCCCTGTGGTGGCTCAAGAAGGGCA
>JAQGKG010000152.1 GCA_028290245.1 Devosia sp.
GGTCGCCTGCGCGCGCAGCTCCATGCGACTGGCGGGCCAGAGCTGCATCTCGGTGCAGAATGTCTACGTCCACCGGGACATCCAGGCGCCGTTCGTCGAACGCATGGTGCAGGAACTGAAGATGCTCAAGCTCGGCGATCCGCTAGACACCTCCGTCGATGTCGGCACCTTGATTGACGAGAATGCGGCAAAGCGCGTGGAATCCTGGGTGCGCGAAGCCCAGTCTGCTGGCGCAAAAGTGCTGACCGGCGGCAATCGGCACGGCGCGGCCTTCGAGCCGACGCTGATGGTCGATGTGACACCCACCATGAAGGTGGTATGCGAAGAGGTGTTCGGCCCGGTTGTGACAGTCCAGCCCTTTGACGACGTGCATGCGGTCTTTGCGACTGTCAGCGCCAGCCCGTTTGGGCTCCAGACCGGCATTTTCACTCATTCGTTGAAGACAGCCATTGCGGCTGTTCGCGAACTGCGCACCGGCGGCGTCATCGTCAATGGCACCTCGACCTGGCGCACCGACCAGCTCGCTTATGGCGGCGTCAAGGACAGCGGCAATGGTCGCGAGGGCCCCAAATACGCCATCCGCGACCTGACGGAGGAAAGATTGATGCTGTTCAACCTCTAGTTCTCCCCGTCGGAACTCACATTCAATCGAGAAGATATTGCGCTGGTTAGTGCGCGCGAGAAGATAGGAACTGGTTATGGCGAAAAAGGGCGGAGACCTTATTGCGGAATTTCTGATCAAGCAGAAGATTCCGTACATTTTTGGTATTTGTGGTCACGGCAATGTCGGCATGCTCGACGCGCTATACGACGTGCAGGATGAACTCAAGCTTATCTCGCCGCGCCATGAGCAGACTGCCGGACACATGGCAGATGCCTATTTCCGTGTGCGGCACGAGCCGGTGGCAACCCTGACCTCGTGTGGACCGGGGTCGTCCAACATGGTCATGCCCTTGGCGCTGGCCCTGTCGGACTCCTCGGCCTTTCTGGCCATCACGGCAAACGTGCCGACCTCGCAGTTCAATCGCGGACCGTTCCAGGAAATCAACCGGCATAACCAGGCGGACTTTCCCAGTGTCATCCGCCCTGTGGTTAAGCGGACCTACCAGCCCACGCGGGTCGAGATGCTGCCGCTCGCCATGCGCCAGGCCACCGACACAATGTTGCACGGCCGTCCCGGTCCGGTGCAGCTCGACGTACCGTTCAATCTTTTCCAAGAAACGTCGGACATCGAGCTGGAACACGGCGAGCCGGCCCGCCTGGGCAGCCGCCGCACTGGCGGGAGCCCAGACCACGTCGCACAGGCGATTGACATGATCCTTGCGGCGGAGCGCCCCGTTCTGTTCATCGGCCATGGCGTTGTGCTGTCGGAAGGCGCCGCTGAACTGACTGAGTTTGCGCATCGCCTGTCCATTCCGGTCATCAGTTCGCCCAACGGCATGGGCGCGCTCGACATGAACGATCCGCTGTCGCTGGGCTTCATTGGCCGCAACGGAGCCTATGCGGCCAATGAAGGCGGACGCCGGGCCGACCTGGTCGTCGCAATCGGGGCACGCTTCGATGACCGCTCTTCGTCGTCCTGGATGCCGGGATATTCCTGGAACTTCCCGACCACAAAGCTGATCCACATCGATGTCGATCAGGCCGAAGTCGGGCGCAACTACGCACCCGATCTCTCGATCGTCGCCGATGCCCGCACCGTGCTGCGTCAGTTGCTGTCCGAACTGCAGCAGCACAATCTGCCCGTAGGGCCGCGGCTAGAGCCTTGGCGTGAATTGCTGGACAAGGCCGCTGTCCGATGGAGCGAGTTTGTAGCGCCGCGTTTCGCTGAGCACGCCAAACCCATTCGCCCGGAACGTATCGTCGCCGATTGCCAGAAGGTCATCCCAGAGGACGCCATCGTCACCTTCGACGCCGGCATCCACCACAACTGGTTCATGCAGTTCTGGAAAGCCCGGCACCCAGCGCAGATGCTCAACAGCTGGGGTTTTTCGGGCATGGGCTTCGGGCCCTCGGCGGCCCTGGGCGCCAAGCTTGCCGCGCCGGATCGCCCGGTCATCTCTATCGCCGGCGACGGTGGCTTCACCATGGTGCCGCACGTGCTCTGCACGGCTGTCGAATACAACATCCCCGTGGTGTGGGTCGTTTGGAACAACTTCGCCTGGGGCGCCATCCGCGATATCCAGCACGGCGTGTTCAAGGGCCGTGAGATCGGCACTGGTTTTTACCATGGCGAAACCCAGGAGCCCTATAATCCGGATTTCGCGGCCTGGGCTCGCGCGGCCGGCGTGCAGGCGACGACGATCACCCGCTCGGAGGACTTTGCGGCGGCCCTCGATCATGCGATCAAGGCAAACGTGCCGTACCTTATCGACGTGCACGTGGACGCAAACATCAAGCCACCGACGACCGGCGCCTGGCAGCTGCCGCCGGTTCCCTATCACGAACCGGCATTTGGCGAACGCTACTTACCCGAACAGGTATGATCAGATGACAGAAGACAACCGCAAGGCCAGCATTCGCAATATCGCGGAAGTGCCCTGGAAGCAGTACCCAAACCATTTCGGCGGCGCTCTTTCCAAGCCACTGGTCGACCCCGACGGAATGCACTCCCGCCACGTCGATCACCGGATTTCGTCCTACGAACCGATGGCCTATGTCGCGCCACACCATCATGTGTACCAGGAGCAGATCTATCACGTTCTCGAGGGGCAGGGCCTCTTCCAGTTCGGAAAAGAAAAGCGGGTCGTAGGTCCGCACGACGTCATCTTTATTCCCCCTGGCATAGAGCATGGCCTGGAAAACACCGGCCTGAGCAATCTGGTGTTTCTGGTGATCACGACGCCGCCAGTTGATGAAGCGCCTTCACCGTAAGGCGAAATTTCATTTCATCATGTGGTATAAAGCTTGATTTTTAATGGGCCCGATCGCAAGATCAGGGCCCATTTGTTGTGCAGGACGAAGATATGAGTGCCACTGCAAAGGCAGACCTTAAGGCCGATCAAACGCTGGTAAAGCCCAAACCGGAACGCACTGGCGTGCAGTCCCTCGAAAGGGGCTTTTCCATACTGGAAGCCGTTGCTGCCGCGCCGAAGGGCATCAATCTCGCCGACCTGAGCAAGCGGGTAGGCCTGCACAACAGCACGACCTATCACCTGGTCAAGACGATGGAACGCTGCGGCTACGTGCGCCAGGCCGCCGACAAGCGCTACACTGTCGGCAGCATGATCTTCAACATTGCCGCAAATTCGAGATCAGCGCTCGACGTCACGGCAATCGCGACGCCCGTGCTGGAGCAGCTGGCAACGGACAGCGGCGAGAGCAGTCACTATGCGACCTTTACAGGCGGGGAAATCATCCTTGCGGTACGCGTGGCCGGCCCCGGTATGTTTCAGCTGCAGGACAAGAATGGTGCCGTGCGACCGGGCCATGCCACCGCGGTGGGAAAGGTCATCCTGGCAAGTTTGCCGGAGGCCGAACGCCGCCGTTACTACAATAATCACCCGTTCATCGCTCTTACGGACAAGACTATCCAGGAGGAAGCCGCGCTGGAGGCCGAACTGGCCCGCGTGACTGCCGACGGCTTTGCCTACGATGATGGTGAGTACAACTCGGAAGCGCGCTGTGTTGCCGCCCCGGTTCGGGACTTCAGCGGCAAGGTGGTTGGCGCGGTGGGCATTTCCGGACCGATCTGGCACATGAACCTGCAGCGTATGGCCGAAATAACCCAACATGTGGCGTCGGCAGCCACCAAACTTTCGGACGCCCTGGGCGGTTAGGGCACGGCCGGCGCGAGAGCCGGCCCCAAAGCCTAAATGTGCCAGAATATGCCCGAGAAATGCTTGGGTGCGGGCATGTTGCGGGTTGTCGAAGAAGTCTGCCGGCGATCCGGATTCCACGATCGATCCCGCATCCATGAAGATGATCCGATCGGCGACCCGTCTTGCAAAGCCCATCTCATGGGTAACGCAGATCATGGTCATGCCGCCCTTCGCCAAGTCGGTCATCGTGTCCAGAACCTCCTGCACCATCTCCGGATCCAGCGCCGAGGTGGGCTCATCGAACAGCATGATCTTGGGGCTCATGCAGAGGGCGCGAGCGATGGCAACGCGCTGCTGCTGGCCGCCAGAGAGCTGAGCGGGGTACTTGTCTGCCTGTTCAGGAATGCGAACACGGGCCAGGTAGTGCCGCGCGGCCTCTTCCGCCGCTGCCTTGTTCAGGCGCTTCAGCTTGACCGGTGCCAGCATGCAATTTTCGAGAATTGTCATATGCGGGAAAAGGTTGAACTGCTGGAACACCATCCCGACCTCCTGCCGGACAAGATCCACGTTCTTGCCGCCATCCGTCAGTGACATTCCGTCCACCGTGATCGAACCGCCATTGATGCTCTCGAGGCGATTGATGCACCGGATCAGCGTCGATTTTCCCGAGCCCGATGGGCCACAAATTACGATCCGTTCGCCCGACTGCACCTCCAGGTCAATCTCCTTGAGAGCGTGGTAGGCGCCATACCATTTGTCGACTTTAGCCATGCGAATGGCGGGGCCTTCGGTCTGCGGGGTCTGGGCGGGTGTTAGGTACATCGATAAATCCTGGTGGTACTATCGGGCGTTGGCCACTGCGAGGCGGCGCTCCATCCGTCGGGCGAAAAGCGAAATCGGCCAGCAGATGATGAAATAGAGCGCGGCGACGAGGCCGAACACCAAGAAAGGCTGGAAGGTGTTGTTGTTAATGATCTGTCCGGCTCGAGTGAGTTCGACAAAGCCGATGATCGAGGCCAGCGAGGTTCCCTTGATCAACTGGACCAAGAAGCCCGCCGTGGGGGGTATGGCAATCTTTGTGGCCTGAGGTAGAACGATCGACCCCATGCGATCGAAGTAGCTAAGGCCCAGCGCCCAACCGGCCTCCGATTGACCCCGCGGCACCGATTCGACACAGCCGCGCCAAATCTCCCCGAGGAAGGCGCTGGCATGCAGGGTCAAGGCGACCGCCGCGGCCGTAAGCGCGCTCACCTCCCAGCCGAGCAGGTCGAAGCCGAAGAAGATCAGGAAAAGCTGCATGAGCAGAGGCGTGCTCTGGAACACACGGATGAAGGCCGTTGCCGCAATGCGGAGGGCCTTGAACTGCGACACGCGAGCCAGCATGACCAGGAACCCGCCGACCATGCCGCCCGCAAAGGCGACTGCCGACAGCAGCAGCGTGAACTGTATCGCTGAGACGATGAACAAAACCTCGTTCGGGCCGAATGATCTGATCATGACGCGTCCTATCGGGCTGTCGGATAGCTGAAGGTAATCCGTTCGATCTGTCTGAAAACGACCGTCAATCCCATGGCCAGGACCAGGTAGATGACGGTGATCACCAGATAGACTTCGAAGCTGCTGAAGGTGGCCGACTGGATGTCATTTGCCACCGCTGTCAGGTCGTTGGCGGAAATCGTCGACACGACCGAAGACGACAGCATCAGCAGGATGAACTGGCTGGTTAGCGCCGGATAGACCGCGCGCAGCGCCGGCTTGAGGATGACGTAGCGAAGGACATGTATCCGGCCCAGGCCCAGGGCCATGCCCGCTTCGACCTGGCCGCGAGAGATGGATTCGATGCCGGCGCGAATGATTTCGATGGCATAGGCGCCCACGTTGACAAGCAGCGCCAGGATTGCAGCCTGGGTAGGGTTCAGCCGCAGGCCAACCAGCGGCAAGGCAAAGAAGATGAAGAAGATTTGTACGAGAAAAGGCGTGTTGCGGATCACTTCGATGTAGACGTCCACGACGACGCGGAGGATCCTTCCTCCGAAGAGCTTCGCGGCCGCCCCCAGAATGCCGACGATCAATCCAAGGACCATGGCGGCTACGGAAAGCTGCACGGTCACCCAGGCACCAAGCAGCAGGCTGTCGAACGCCGCAAACACCGGGCCGAAATTGAATTGATAGCTCATGGTCGCTCCTCCCTGGAAAGACTAATGCCACGATAAGAGAAGTCAACTCTTATTGCGAAATCTTTGAGGAGATGTCGCGTCGAGTTTGAGTGGTTTTATGACGTGCGGCCGCAGATTACTGTGGCCGCTGCGGGCCAGATTCGGCCAGTCACGAGGCTGTTGCCGAGGTGTGGCGGATGATGATGCCGTCAGGTTTTGGTCCGGTCCGGGCGTTCATTCCAGCCAAGCGCAGCCAGCGTATCATGGCTGGCAGCAATGTCGCGATCGGGATCCTGGGAAATGACCTCCAGCGTCGACGGTCCGCGGAAATCGATCTTGTCGAGCGACCTGGCGATGGCAGGAAAATCCACGACGCCAGTGCCGATCGTGGAATGAGCCCAGCTCTTCAGCCCCGTATCGGAAAGGTGGACGAATTCGAGGCGTGGGGCGACCACCTCGAGGCCGGCTGCGGGGTCCTCATGGGCAAACACGGCGTTAGCGACATCGTAGGTGATGCCGATACGGTCATTGCCGATCCACTCAAGCCGCTCAAGCACGTCCTTTGCATGCGGAAGGTAGGAAGAGGGTACGTTCTCCAGCGTTAGCTTGACGCCTTCGAGTTCGGCGGCGCGATCGAGTTCGAGCACCGCATCGTTGAACCAGCGATCCCGCAGGTCATTGGGCAGCGGCAGAAGCGGATGGGTCTTCCCGGGAACGAGCACGACATAGGGTGTTTCCCACTCGCCGGCCAACCTGATGCAGTCGATGTAATGCTGCTTAGTATAGTCGCGAACCTCGACCGCCGGGCTGACGAGATTGAGGTCCAGCATGGGTGGAGCCAGGGAAAGAACGCGGACATTGCGCTGCCGCAGCGCCTTGGCGACACGTTTGCGCGCCGACGATCCCATTGCCGCTGGCCAAAGGTGCGGTGGGTTCACCATCAGTTCGACAGTGTCATATCCGAGGTCTGCCAGGTGGTGGATCGTGTCCAGCGCCGACAGCCGCCAGATGAACGAATAACAGTTGATAGCCAACTGACGGGCCTTGTCTTTCCTCCGTTTCGATGGCGTCAGCGTTACTTTTCACATAATTGCATGTAAAACATCATCATGATGAAATCGTAATACATAATCAGAATTAGCAGTCCGGCAGTATTACG
>JAQGKG010000154.1 GCA_028290245.1 Devosia sp.
CCGTCGCCAACCTGGCGCGCCATGCCGGTGTCGATCCCGAAGCGGCGCTGCGCGATGCCAATTTCAAGTTTACGCGGAGGTTTCACCATGTCGAAGCGCGCTGCCGCGAGGATGGCATCGAGCCCAAGGATGCCGGGCTCGATCGGTTGGACGGTTATTGGAACGAGATTCGCGCCGCCGATAAGAGGTAAGCAAGAGGCACGCCGCCATTCGAGCGTAGCTCTCATAGCCTTATTCGCTCAATCGCTCCAGTGGAGCGATTTGTCCCTGCGGGTCGCTCTAAGCGTCGGAGCTTTCAATGCGGCCGTTGAAGCGTTCGAGGAACGCAGCCTTGTGACGGGGCTCGACGCGGACCACAAAGCCGGAGCCCTGCTCGGTCGGCTCGTCACGGGAGACGATTTCCGAGTGCGAATGCAACCAGCCGATGTCGGCACCGGCGGTGTGCGGCACGTTGACGTGATAGGTCCGGCTTTTCTCGCCCAGCGCCTTCTCGATGGCCAGTTTCAGGTCTTCGAGGCCCTGCCCGGTCTTTGCCGAAGCGTGCACGACGCCAGCGACCTTGCTGGCCGGGGCGATGCCAACCAGATCGGCTTCGTTGACCAGGTCGACCTTGTTCCAAACTTCGATGATCGATGTCGTTTCGGGAGAAACACCCAGGTCGCCCAACACCTTGAGCACGTCCTGGGCCTGTGCCGCATGATCCTCGTTAGCGATGTCGCGAGCGTGCAGGATGACGTCGGCATCGAGCACTTCTTCCAGCGTGGCGCGGAAGGCGGCGACCAAGTCGGTCGGCAGGTCGGCGACGAAGCCAACTGTGTCGCTCAATACGACCTCGCGGCCATGCGGCAGTTCAAGCTTGCGCACAGTGGTGTCGAGGGTGGCAAAAAGCAGGTCTTCGGCAAACACCCCTGCCCCAGTCAAGGTGTTGAACAAGCTGGATTTTCCGGCATTCGTATAGCCGACGAGCGCAACGATGGGCGTGTCGGAACGCTGCTGGCGCTACTGCGCGCGGGTCTTCTTGACCTTTTCCAGGCGGTCTTCAAGCAGCACGATACGATCGGTGATCTGGCGGCGGTCGCTTTCGATCTGTGTTTCGCCGGGACCGCCCATGAAGCCATAGCCGCCGGAGCCGCGCTGGCGTTCAAGGTGAGTCCAGGAGCGGACGAGACGGCCCTTCTGGTAATTGAGATGGGCCAGCTCGACCTGCAGCACACCTTCACGGGTCGCTGCGCGCTCGCCGAAAATTTCAAGAATTAGCGCGGTGCGATCAAGCACCTTGGCGCCGGTTTCCTGTTCGAGATTGCGCTGCTGGATAGCGGTCAGCGACACGTCGATAAGCAGGATATCGATATCCTCGGCCTTGACGCGGGCGGCCAGATTTTCCGTATGGCCGCCGCCGATGAAGGTGGCCGGTTTGACCTCGCGAACCTTGATGATCTCGGAAAACGCCACGTCCAGATCGATGGCATGCGCCAGTCCCTCGAACTCGGACTTGCGGGCCTCGATGGAATGCTGAGAGGCGTGTCCGCGTACGTCAGGCACCACGAGACCGGCACGGGTCTGCTGGGAGCGCCTGTCGATAAATGCCTGGGGACCGCCCTTCTGGACGGCCTCTTCGTCATCAAATTCTGTCATTGCAGCTCGCTGGGTCGCTTCGGAACGCCGAAGCGACCATCTGTGTTACTGCGCCTTCGCCTGGCGAACGACGCTTCAGTCGTCGGTGTTGGTCTCGGGGTCGAACAGTTGGATCGGCGCGCCGGGCATGATGGTGGAAATAGCGTGCTTATAAACCAGTTGCGACTGCGCATCACGGCGCAGCAGCAGGCAGAAGTTGTCGAACCAGGTGATAACGCCCTGCAGCTTGACGCCGTTCACTAGAAATATTGTGACCGGCACCTTTTGCTTGCGCACGTGGTTGAGGAATGAGTCCTGGAGATTAGGCTGTTTTTCGTTGGCCATTCGAGCCTCTTTGTCGCGGCATTGATTGTCGCTGTTATCGGTGAGAATTGCTGCCATCTGACAGGAGAACTGCCGCCCAGTTCCTGCCAAGATGCCGTCATCACACGCTAGCACTATGGCACAGTTCATTTTTTATGCCTACCGCGCCATTTGCATGGCACGCCAGATTATTTTGCCGGTGCCTACAGCCCGAGCGATTTTATTTTACGGTGCAGCGCGCTTCGCTCCATGCCGACAAACTCGGCGGTCTTGGAGATATTGCCGCCAAAACGTTCGATCTGCGCCAGCAAATATTGGCGCTCGAACACTTCGCGGGCGTCACGCAGCGGCAGGCTCATCAGATGAGCCGACGCATCGGTATCACCCACCGTGGGCAGCACTTCGCCGATGTCCGACGGGAGCATAGACGCCGTGATGATGCCATCCTCGGGCTGCTGGTCCTTCATCAGGATCAGCAGACGCTCGATAGAGTTGCGCAACTGGCGGGCGTTGCCCGGCCATTCCTGGGCCTGCAATACAGCCAGCGCGTCATCGCCGACTGTAACGCGCTGCAGGTTGTGCATGCGGCAGACCTGTTCGATGAACAGCGCCACCAGTGGCGGTACGTCCTCGCGACGCTCCTTGAGCGGCGTGAGCGGCAGCGGGACGATTGATAGGCGATGGAACAGGTCGGAGCGGAAATCGCCCGACTCGATCTGCGCTGCAACGTTCTGCGAACTGGACGAGATGATGCGCACATCGATCGGCACCGCCTGCGTGCCGCCGACGCGGTTGAAGCGATTTTCCACCAAGGTACGTAGCAAAACGGCCTGGGTCTGGGGTGGCAGCGTCGTCACCTCCGAGAGGTACAACGTGCCGCCATGGGCCTTTTCCAGTGCGCCGACTTCGACCTTGAGGATGCCAGTTTTTTCGCGGGTTTCGCGACCGAACAGCACCACGGGCACTTCGTCAGGGGCATATAACGATGCGTTGATCTCTACGAAGGGCGAGTCGGTGCGCGGGCTGCGCTGATGGATCAGGCGGGCCACCTGCCCCTTGCCGGCGCCGGACGGCCCGGAAATGAAAATACGCGAATTGGTGGGTGCGGACTTTTCGATGGTGCCGCGCACCTGCTGCAGCGCCGGCGACGTGCCGACGAGTTCGGCGTTCTTGCTGGTGGAACGTTCCTTGAGCTCAGCAACTTCGCTGCGCAGCCGGGTCGCTTCCATGGCGCGCTGCGTGATGTGTAGCAGCCGATCAATTTTGAACGGCTTCTCTATATAGTCGTAAGCGCCCCGGCGAATGGCTGAGACCGCCGTTTCGACATTGCCATGCCCTGATATCATCACCACCGGCATGTCCGGGTGCTGGCTCTGGAACACATCCAGCAGTTGCAGCCCGTCGAGGCGCGAGCCCTGCATCCAGATATCGAGGAACACGAGGCTTGGCCGCCGCCGGGCGATTTCGTTCAATCCGCTATCGGCGTCATGCGCCTGCCGCGTTTCGAAGCCCTCGTCCTCAAGGATGCCGGCGATAAGATCGCGGATGTCGTCTTCGTCGTCGATGATGAGAATATCGAGTGCCATTATTTATGAACCACCGCTGTCGTCAGCGGTTCCTCCTGTTGGGCAGATGTCGGCTCCGGAAGACTGGAGCCGTGCGCCTCTAGTGACTTCATTGGCGATTGCAGGGGCAGCGTGAACGTTACGCAAGCACCGACGCGGCCATATGGATCGGGTTCGGCGTCGATCAGTTCCACACTACCGTGGTGCTGTTCGATGATTTTGGCGACGATCGCGAGACCAAGGCCGGTGCCCTTTTCACGCGTCGTCATATAGGGCTCAAGCAGGCGCTGCCGGTTATCCTTCGGCCAGCCTTTACCATTGTCCGAGACGGCAACGCGAGCATGATTGCCCTCGAGTTGCGCCTCTAAAGTTATAGTCGGCTCCCAATCTTCTGTGAGATCGACCATCTCAAAGGCCTCGACCGCGTTCTTGATCAGGTTGGTCAGCGATTGGGCAATTAGCCGGTTGTCGAACCAGGCGTGGATGGCCTCTGCCGGCAGCAGCGTTCGGATTGTGATCTGGGGCAGCCGGACGCTTTCGAGGAACACGGCCTGACGGACGGTGTCCGAGAGGTCCGCCATCTCGGGCGCGGCCTCCGGCATCCGGGCAAAAGCGGAAAATTCGTCGACCATGCGGCCGATATCACCGACCTGCCGCACGATGGTGTTGATGCATTTGTCGAACACATCGCGGTCGTCTTCCAGCCGGCTGCCATAGCGGCGGCGCAGGCGTTCGGCAGAGAGCTGGATCGGGGTCAGCGGGTTTTTGATTTCATGGGCAATGCGGCGCGCCACATCGGCCCATGCACTAGTGCGCTGCGCTGATTCGAGATCGGTGATGTCGTCGAACGTCAGCACATAGCCCTTCGACTCGGTGATCGACCCCTCGCGCGTCAGCTGCACCTGATAGGTGCGCCGGTCGGTCTCGTTGCCGAGCTGGATCTGGTCGCGAACCTGTCCACGACGGGCCGAGCGAGCGCGTTCCAACGTGGGCGCCAGCAACGGCATGACTTTTTCCATGGGCTCGCCCATCAGGTCGACTTCGTTGCGACCCAGCATGTCGCAGGCGCGGGCATTGACGAGGTTCACCGCACCGAAGGCGTCCAGACCAATGATGCCCGCAGACACGCCTTCCACCACGGCCTCGGTAAACTGGCGGCGCTTCTCGTTCATTTCGCTGGCGGTGACCAGCGCCTCGCGCTGGCTCCGGAGCTGCAGCGTCATGCGATTAAAGCCGTTGGACAAGTCGCGCAGATCACCCCTGCCCTCCTGCACCGGCACCTGCACATCCAGATCGCCGTTGCTGACTCGGTTTGAGGCCACCATCAGGTTGCGGATTGGATCGACGAAGCGGTTGGCCAGCGCGATACCTGTCCACAGCGCCGCCAGTAGGAGCACCACGGCTAGGCCGACGTAGAGGATGGTGAAGGTGATCTGGAACACCAGCCGGTTCGACGCATATTGTCGATACTCGGTCACGTTTTGGTCGGTGAGTTGCATGTACTCGAGCACCTCGGCCTCGACGGGCCTGGCGACGAATAGATAGGTGTTCTCGTAGCCGCGCAGCTTGATCACCGAGCCGACAAGGTTGATCCGCCCGGGCGCGATGGCGGCAGGAATGCCTTCCACCAGACCATCTGTGATGCCCTCGGGCAGCTGCGGATAAGCGCCCTGCACGGCGATCTGAGCGCGCATCAGCGTCTCGCCCGTGGCATTGACTAGTGAGGTGAAGGGTAGCGAGCGGGTTACCGCCAGCGCCGTAAGGATGCGCTGGAAACGTTCCTGATCTTCGTCATATGTGCCGTGTGCCTGTTCCAGCTCCGAGGCCACCCAGATCACGTCATCGCGAAGAACCTGGGCGTGTTCGAGCATGTAGGAGCGCGCGACGAGGCGCGAGCTTTCCACCATTGAACGGGTGCGCTCGGAGAACCATTGGTCGAGGCCCTGGTTGAGTGCAATGGTCGCCACCACTGCCACTAGTGCCGCCGGAAGGGCCGCAACGAGGGCGAACATCGTCACCATGCGGATTTGCATGCCGGCGCCGGGCTGGC
>JAQGKG010000197.1 GCA_028290245.1 Devosia sp.
TCTTGGCGTCGTCGCCCTTGCGTGGCGCGACCTTGTCCTGCTCCTTGGCCGTGTTGACCGCCTTGAGGTCGGGATTGGTCATCACTTGCTGATCGATCACCACACCGCCGGCATAACCCTGCAGGTCGACTTCGGTCTCGATGCTTTCGCTGGTGTGCCGATTGACCAGGAAGAAGGTCAGCGTGCCATCCTCGGCTTGAACGCCCGACACATCGACGAATGGCGTCTCAGCGGCATGCGTCGATGCATAGGCTGGCGAGTTGACCTGCAACTGCAGCGCCGTTCCGCGACCAAATACAGAGGCGAAGTAATAAGGGTAGTAGATCGTCTGCGCCCAGGCTGGGCCGCCCTTTTCGGTCATGATCGGGGCGATGACGTTCACGAGCTGGGCAATGCAGGCGATCTTCACCACATCCGAGCGGCGGATGAAGGTGTTGAGGATCAACCCCACCATCAGCACGTCTTCGAAATTGTAGATGTCTTCTAGCAGACCCGGCGCATGGGGCCAGCCGCTACTGCCTTCGAGGATCTGGCGATCCTTCTTGTTGGAATGGTACCAGACGTTCCATTCGTCAAAGCAGATGTAGACATCGCGCTTTGACTTGCGCTTGGATTTGACCTGCTTGATGGTCGAGGCAACGGTCTCGATATAGGTGTCGAGCTTCTCGGCCAGTCCCAAGAAATTGGGCGTGTTGTCATCGCGATTGGCGAAATACATATGCAACGAGATGTAGTTGACCTCGTCGTAGGTGTGCTCGAGCACGATGCGTTCCCAGTCGGGATAGCTGGTCATATCTGGGTTGGATGAACCGCAGACAATCAGCTCCAGCGACTTGTCGAACATGCGCATGGCGCGCGCGGTATTGGCAGCGAGCTTGCCATATTCGGTCGCATCCTTCTGGCCAACCTGCCAGGGGCCGTCCATCTCGTTGCCTAGGCACCACAGCTTGACGTTGAACGGTTCCTTGCGGCCGTTCTTGATCCGCAGGTCGGACCAGTAAGAGCCGCCGGGATGATTGACGTATTCGAGGAAATTGCGGGCGTCGTCGACGCCGCGCGAGCCGAGATTGACTGCCAGCATCATCTCCGTGCCGACGGTGGCGCACCAGTCGGCAAACTCGTGGATGCCGACGGCATTGCTCTCCGATGTATGCCAGGCGAGGTCGAGGCGAACCGGGCGCTCCTCGCGCGGGCCGACGCCGTCTTCCCAATTGTAAGCTGAAACGAAATTGCCGCCGGGGTAACGCACCACTGGCACGTTGAGCTTTTTAACGAGGTCGACGACGTCGCCGCGCATGCCGTTTTCGTCGGCTGTCGGATGCTCGGGCTCGTAGATGCCCTCATAGATCGCCCGGCCCAGGTGCTCCAGAAAGGCGCCATAGACGCGGTCATCGATCTTGGAAATCGTAAAGTCTTTGTTTGCGATAACCGTCGACTTCATCGCGGCCTCCCCTTGTTCATCCGGTTTCCGGATTTGTATCATAGATTCGGTAATAACGACGGTGGCGGACGGGTGCAAGAGTGTCGACGCCCATTTTTCGCGTAGGCGCTCCTTTATGGGTACACTTGGGGGACGATAAGGTTAGCGCGCCGTCTGCAGCCGCAGGATGATGTCCTGATCGTAATTTCCGAAGCCACGCCCAAAAATATTGATGCCTCCCGGATGCTTGGCGTCTTCCTTGACAGCGATACGCAGACGGATCGAGCGATGATTGGCTAAATCCAGGTCAACGAGTGACACCGGCGAAATCTTCATTCCGTCGACGTAAGTGCCGTCCATCGTCACGCGCCAGCTCTTGAGCTTGCCATATTGGCTGCCCTTCAGCTTCCACCAGTCCGGCGTGTAGACGCCTCGTTTGTCGCCGTAATCGCCGGTCGACATCCAGGTGCCGATCTCGGTGCCATTGACCGATAGCGTAATGTCGCTGGGCCAGTCAGCCGAGGTTCCCGGCACTTCCGAGCTGAGCTCCATCGAGAATTCCATCACCTCGATGGTGTTCTGCGCGAGCTTGGCATTGTTGGGAAACTGGTACTCGACATAGCCGCGCGTAAACCAGATAAGCCCGGTTTTCATGCGTCCCGGATCGAGAAAAGTGTCCGGAACATCCAGCAATCCAATGATGCCTTCGACCGAACACAAACCGCAGGGGGCAGAGACTTCGCAGCTTGTATAAAGCCCAAGCGGCATCGCCACTTCGATCACGTTCGAGCGCGGCTCGATGTCTTCCTTGAACATCACCAACACCTCGTCGAAGGTGGAATGGCAAATCTTCTGGTTACCTTTGCGGGCCTTTTGCGTCTCGGTGCGGATCAGTCCGGCACTTTCGAGAATCTGCAAATTCGTCGACACCGTCGATTGAGGCAGCCCGAGCCGCGCCCCGATGTCGTTGCCGTTCATCGGCCCCTCGACATGCAACAGCTTCAGCATCTTGACGCGGATGGGTGACGCTAACCCCCTGAGCACCTCGATGCCGTCTTCGGGGTCGATAACCAAAAAATTGCGGCTCATGGCGTCCCAAATTCAAGACTTTTGCCAAGTGTGTATCAAAAGTTCTGATGTAATCAAGTCAGCCGGAGGCCCTTGTATCGATTGAGCTGCCTCTAGGGACCAGGGTTCCGGGTACAAACACGGTCTTGCTGCTGAGTTCGTGAGTACCAGCCAACTCGCTCAGGGCGCGTTCTGCCATCTCGACGAACGGCAGAGTGATGCTGGTTATTTGCTGGAATTTGGCAAATTCCCGATCGTCATATCCGACCAGCGCAAGGTCTTGCGGCACGCGCAATCCGGCGTCTCGGGCTGCCTCTAACACCCCTCGAATGATGATGTCGTTCTGGCCAAAGATCGCGTCGGGAGGCTGGTCGAGCGCAAACAATTGGCGTGCCGCTTCGTAGCCCGAGACATGGCCCCAGTCGCTGACGCCTTCATAGGACTTGCCCAAATTGAGGCCCGCCTTGTTGAGAGTGCGGCGATAGCCGGCGAGGCGCTCAGTGCTGGCAAATTGCCAGGGATCGCCGGTGATTGTGGCGATGCGCCTGCGGCCGATATCGACCAAATGTTGCGTCGCGACGGCGCCGCCGTGGCGTTCTGCCGGCAGCACGGCAAGGCCCGAGCTATCCTCACGCCGGCAATTCAGCATCACATGCCGGAACTTGCCCAGCGCTTCGGGCGGCTCGGCAATGGCCGAAAAGCTGCTGGCATAGACCACGCCCTTAACGCCGAATCGGGCAAAGTTTTCGAGCCCCGCAATTTCACGATCAGGCATGCCATCCGACACCTGAATGATGATCTGAAGGCCCTGATCATTGGCCCAGCTCTGCAGCCCGTAGATCAAATCGATAGGATAAGCCGACGAAATTTCGTTGATCAGCACACCAAACAGCCGCTTGTTTTCCTGACCCAAATTCTCCAGCCGAGGGCCGGGATCGTAACCAAGTTCGCGTGCCACTTCGAGCACGCGAAGCCGCGTTTGTGGGGCTATACGCATGCCTGGAACCTGGTTGAGGATCAGCGAAACCGCAGTGCGCGAAACATTCGCAGCACGCGCGATATCGACCATTTTCACCCGCTTTTTCACGTCGCCTCCCCGTCGCCATCCTTGACAAGATAGCGCACCTGCCTCAGCTTGCTAAACAAATTTAGCAAACCGGCCTTCAGAGCTGGTCACTGAACCGGAGGAACCATGACCGACATTCAAGCCACCAGCACCATTGCGCCCAATCCACAATTTCAGCGCGAAAACTGGATTGATCTGTGTGGCTCTTGGGGCTTCGCCCACGACGACAGCGACGCAGGTGTCAGCGAGAACTGGTGGCGGCGGCCGGACGTCTTCGATCGCCAGATCGTGGTGCCATTTCCCCCGGAAAGCGAGCTGTCGGGACTGCGCGAGACCGGTTTTCACCCGGTTATCTGGTATCGCCGGACCTTCTCGGCGCCGAGCGTGCAGTCCGGCGAAAGGCTGTTGCTCAATTTTGGCGCCGTGGATTATGCGGCCACCGTTTGGGTCAATGGCCAGTGCGTCGGCAGCCATGAGGGAGGCCATGTGCCGTTCTCGCTCGATGTCACGCATGCTCTGGGCCAGGGGGAGCAGGTGCTGGTGGTCCGCGCGGAGGACCAACCGGAGGATGTCCGCATGCCGCGTGGCAAGCAGGACTGGCTCGAAGCGCCGCACTCCATTTGGTATCACCGCACCAGCGGGATTTGGCAGCCGGTGTGGCTCAGCGTCGTCCCTGCCCTGCACCTGACCGATCTGCATTTCGTGCCCGATCTGGCGCATCACCGCGTTAGCTGCGAAGTCCGCCTCAACACCGTGCCGACTGCGCCAGTGTCGCTGACCGTAAAGCTCAGCGCCCAAGGCAAGCTTCTGGCCCAGCAGGCCATGGTGTTGACCGAGGCCGAACTGCGCTTTGACATCGCCGTGCCGCAACTCGAAAACGGCGTGCATCGCGATTACCTGCTGTGGACCCCGGAACGTCCAAACCTCGTCGACGTCGAAGTCGTGCTAGATGGCGAGCGGCAGGACCGGGTGCAGTCCTATCTCGGCCTGCGCAGCGTTGGCGTCGGTGCCCAGCGCTTCCTGCTCAATGGCCTGCCCTATTACCTGCGCATGGTGCTTGGCCAAAACTACTGGCCCGAATCTCACCTCGCGGCGCCAAGTCCCGAGGCGCTGAAGCGCGAAGTTGAGCTCATCAAGGAAATGGGTTTCAACGGCGTCCGCATTCACCAGAAGATCGAGGATCCGCGCTTCCTCTATTGGTGCGACGTGCTGGGGCTCATCGTTTGGGAAGAAATGCCCAGCGCCTATGGCTTTTCCAACTCCGCCATCGAGCGATTGTCGAAGGAATGGATGGCAGCCATCCGGCGCGATAAGAGCCATCCCTGCATCGTCGCTTGGGTGCCTTTGAATGAAAGCTGGGGCGTCTCGCAGATCGCCGACCGCACTGACCAGGCCCATTATGCCAGCGCGCTCTATCACCTGACCAAGGCCCTCGACACCAGCCGCCCCGTCATCTCCAACGACGGCTGGGAGCTGGTCGAAAGCGACATCTGGTCGGTCCACGATTACGCGCCTGACGGAGCGGGCCTGTCGAGCCGCTTCCACGAGACGGCGGATATCGAAGCAATGCTCAAGGGCATGGGTCCGGCTCGCCGCCGTATCGTGCTCGGCGGTCGCGAGTTGGGCGATGCGCCAGTAATGCTGACCGAATTTGGCGGCCTCAGTTACCTGCCCAAGCAGGGCGACAAGTGGCACGGTTATTCCACCGTCGATGATCCTGCAGAGTTTGAGGATCGCCTGCGCGATATCTTCACCGCCATCGCCGCCATGCCGCATGTGGCGGGCTATTGCTACACCCAGGTCACCGACACCGAGCAGGAAGTTAACGGCTTGCTAACTGCGGACCGGAAGCCGAAACTGCCCTTCAAGACACTGCGCGAGATCACCACTCTACCAGCCGCATCAGTGCCGCATGAGCAGATCGACAATGCACGGCGCAAGGCCCGAGAGGCCGCAGCCGACGCTGAGCCGATTGACTGATCGGCGGTGACCAAAACGCGTATGGGACGGCATTTGTGATATTTATCCGGTTTTGTGATACTATTTCGCACTGATGGTATTGACGTCCGAGCCTTCCATCTGAAAAATACTACAAATGGCTGCGAGCCGGGATTTAAGTCCTGAGCTCGCAGCAAGTGGCGCGAAAAGCGTCCCCGGAGAGGAAATTTATGTCCGATATCGTCCTGAAAGAGGTCAGCAAGTCCTTTGGCGCCGTGAGCGTATTGGACAAGGTGTCCATGCACATCCAATCGGGCGAGTTCATTGTTTTCCTCGGCCCATCGGGCTGCGGCAAGTCGACATTGCTGCGCATGATCGCCGGCCTCGAAGACGTGACAGAGGGCGAAATCCATCTGGGCGGTCGCCGCGTGGACCAGTTGCCGCCCAACGAGCGTGGCGTGGCGATGGTGTTTCAGAACTACGCGCTCTACCCGCATATGACGGTGCGCGACAACATGTCGTTCGGCCTGCAGAATGTCGGCACGCCCAAGCCGGAGATTATCCGCCGCGTCGACGATGCAGCTCGCATGCTGGAAATCACGCAATTGCTGGAGCGCAAGCCGGCCCAGCTATCCGGCGGCCAGCGTCAGCGCGTCGCCATCGGGCGGGCTATCGTCCGCGACCCGAAGGCATTCCTGCTCGACGAACCACTGTCCAACCTCGACGCCGGCCTTCGTGTCCGTACCCGGCTGGAGCTGGCGCAGCTTCACAATCGCATCAGGGCAACGATGATATTTGTGACCCACGACCAGACCGAGGCCATGACCCTGGCCACGCGCATCGTGGTGATGAACAACCGCCGCATCGAGCAGATCGGCACCCCGATGGAGATTTACTCCCGCCCAGCCACGCGCTTTGTCGCGGGCTTTGTCGGCTCCCCTGCAATGAGCTTCCTGCCGGTGACTGCGGTTAGCGACGTTGGCGGCAAAGCCGCCTTCAGCTTTGCCGGACAGACGCCAGTGACAACGTCGGTTCCCTTCGCTGGCCTGCCTACCAGCAGCCTCACCTTCGGCATCCGCGCCGAGGCGGCGCTTGTCGATCCCAACGGCGCCATTGAGGGCGTCGCTGACGTGGTCGAGCGCCTGGGCGAGCGCAGTCTCATTTATACCCGCCTTGCCGATGGCTCGACACTGGTAGCCGAGGACAATGGCGTCAGCACCGTGCAAGCCGGAGACCCAGTGCGCATTGCGATCGACGGCAATGCAGCCATGGTTTTCGACGATGCCGGCAAGGCCTATCACGCCGCCGCCTGAACCGGGCGGGCGATACGAATTCGAAGCCTCGCGCCAAAGCGTGGCTTCCTGAAAGAATCAGAGCCGTCAAACGGTCTTCTGAAAAATGGCGCGTTCGCTTCGCCAGTGTAACGCAAGGCCTGAGGAATGGCGCTGGGGTTTACCCCAAGGGAGGATAACGTGAAGAATCTTTTCAAGATCGCAATGCTGTCGACTGTAGCTCTGCTCTCAGTCGGTGGCGTACAGGCGAAAGAAGACGTCGTCTGGTGGGATTTCCTCAGCGGCGGCGACGGCGTTCGCATGAAGGCCCTGATCGAGCAGTTCAACACCGAGCATGCCGACACCATCACCATCCAGCCGACCACGCTGGAATGGGGCACCCCCTTCTACACCAAGGTTCAGACTTCAGCCGCCGTCGGCGAAGGTCCGGACGTCATGACCTACCATCTCTCGCGCGTGCCGCTTGGGGTGCAGTCGGGTGCATTGGCTGAAATCAGCGCCACAGATCTTGCTGGCGTTGGCCTCGGACCCGACACGTTTGCTCCTGCGAACTGGGAAGCTGGCCAGAGCGACGGCAAGCAGTATGCCGTGCCGTTCGATATCCACTCGATCGTTCTCTATTACAACAAGGACAAGCTGGCTGAAGCTGGTCTGCTCGGCGCTGATGGCCTGCCCACCGGCCTTGATGGCGCCGACAATTTCATGGCCGCGCTCGAAAAGCTGAAGGCCGGCTCCGATATCCCATTGTCGGTGCAGACATCGGGCGATGGCACGCCATGGCGTGTGTTCTATTCGCTGTTCAACCAGGAAGACGGCGTGTTCCTCGGCGAAGACGGTACGTTCTTCCCCGAAGAGAGCATTCCAAAGGCCGTTAAGGCGCTGGAAACCATGGCCAGCTGGGTTGAAGGCGGCTTCGCGCCGGCCCTGACTGAATATGAAGGCTCGGTGGCGCTGTTCACCTCGGGCGAATCGGCGCTGCACCTCAACGGCGTGTGGGAAGTCCCCACCATGACCGACCTTGCAGCCAAGGGCGAACTGGGCTTTGAATGGGGCGCAATTGCCATCCCCACATTCTTTGACCACCCAGCGACCTGGGCCGACTCGCATGGCTTTGCCATTCCGAACAATGTCGGCAAGGAAGTGACTCCCGAAAAGAAGGCTGCCGTGCTCGAAGTCATCTCCTGGATGAACAAGAACTCGCTCGCCTGGGCCAATGCTGGCCATATCCCAGCCTATTCGCCTGTCCGTGACAGCGAAGAGTTCAAGACCATGCAGCCGAACGCGACTTATTCGATCCTGGCCGATACGGCTGTGTTCGATCCGAAGTCGGTGCTGGCTGGCGTAGCTTCGCCTGTTTATGACGCCGTCGCGAACTACATTGCTCCAGCCATGAATGGCGAAATGTCTGCCCAGGAAGCCATCGACGAGATGAAGGCAGACCTGCAGGATCAGGCCGAATAACTCTACAACACCGGTCCGGCGGCACTTTGTCGCCGGGCCCCTTTTTGAGGGCCGGAGCATATGATCAGAGACCAACGCCGAGAATGGGTAGCCGCCTATCTTCTCATCTTACCCTTCGTGCTGATCTATGGCGTGCTGTTCCTCTGGCCGACAGTGCAAATGGTCTACCTCAGCTTCACCGATGCGCCCCTGATCGGGCCCGGCAAGTGGATTGGCATCGAGAACTACGTCGAGATGTTCGACGACCGCCGATTCTGGACCTCGGTTCGCAACACCAGCTATTTCGTTGCCCTGACAGTGATCCCCAATACCCTGATTGGGCTGGCCATAGCGATGATGGTTTCGCGCCTCAAAGGCTGGCAGCAAAGCGTCATCCTGGCGATGTTCTTCCTGCCCTATATCCTGCCGGTATCGGTGGTCTATCGCATCTGGAACTGGATGTTCGACCTGCAGTTCGGCATCATGCAGTACCCACTGACCTGGATTTTCGGCAAGGCGACGCCGGTTTTCCGCACGCAGTGGATGTTCATGCCGGCGGTGGCCCTGGTCACGATCTGGTGGACCTGCGGCTTCAATATTCTGCTGTTCCTGTCGGGCCTACGCTCGATTTCGACTGACATTTACGAGGCTGCTGCCCTCGACAATGCTAGCCGATGGACCATCTTCCGCCGTATCACCTGGCCCTTGATCTGGCCGGTGACCGCGCTGGTGCTAACCATTCAGCTCATCTTGCAGCTCAAGATTTTCGATCAGGTCTACCTATTCGTCCAGGGCGGGCGTCCCGATCCTTCGATGGTGCTTGTGCAATATATCTACAACAGCGCCTTCCAGAAAAACGAGGGCGGCTATGCGGCGACCATTTCCGTCGCATTGTTTGTCATCGTGATCGTCGTGTCCGTGCTGCAGTTCCAGTTTCTTCGTGCCCGAGGTGAAAAATGAGCGTCGCTGACAGCCGCAATCCGGCAGTTGATGCTTCAGGCACGGCGACCGCACAGCGCAAGCTTCGGGCATTCGATATCGGCGGCCTGATCCTGACGTTGATCACGCTGGTGTTTGCCATAATCTGGGCTTTCCCGATCTATTGGGGTGTCATCACTTCACTGAAGCCCGAATCCCAGGTCATCTCCAAGACCGTCGAATTACTGCCGCGCACCTGGACCTTCGATGCCTATTGGGAGGTCTTCGCCAACACGATGATCGGCCGTTGGTATGTGAACTCGCTGGTGACATCGCTCGGCGTCACCGCCATTACCCTCGTAACCAGCGCGCTGACCGCCTATGCCCTGTCACAGCTGCGGTTTCCTGGCCGCACGGTGCTCTGGTACCTGATCCTCGCCAGCTTCATGGTTCCGCTGACCGCCCTGATCGTCAACCATTTCATCCTGATGGCGCAGCTGTCGCTGATCAACACCTGGATGGGCGTCATCCTGCCCCAGCTCATCCACCCCGTGGTGATCATCGTCTACAAGAACTTCTTTGACTCCGTGCCAAAGGAATATCGCGAAGCGGCAAAGATGGACTCAGCCAGCGAATGGCGCATCTTCAGCCGCATCTACCTACCGATGAACTGGGGCGTCACCACGGCTCTCGCCATCGTCACCTTCATCGGCGCCTGGAACGCCTTCCTCTGGCCGTTCCTCGCCGTTTCCAAACCGGATATGATGAACGTCGCCGTCGGCATCACCCAAGTCAACGACGCCTTCGGCGTACACTACGCCCGCGACCTCGCCGCAGCCATCTTGGCAGCGTTGCTAGTGGCCCTGCTCTACCTCGTCTTCCAGCGCCGCGTAACGCAGGCAATTATGCTCTCGGCAGGCGTGAAGGGCTGAGATGGAGGGTACCGGCGTAGGTCGGCACTCCATAACGGGTAGCGAACGTCCGGTGTTGCCGGCGGCCTATTGGCAATTGCCAGCGCCAACTGGATCGGGGCTTTCTCCGGAGTGAGGGTGTCTGCGCATAGAGCGCCGACCGCCTTCGGCCGCTGGGTCTAGGCAATGCAGCCAGCCTATAGCGTCGGCCAATATTAGCCACGACCGGCTTTAAAATGCTGACGAAAAAAGGCGCCTGCTATACGCAGCGCCCTAGGTTCGAAACGGCTCCTAAAATACGCCGGTTTCGATCATCAATAGCCAAAAAAAGTAGCCAGCAGCCGCGGGCTGCTGGCCTGATCATATCTTAGTAGTCGAACTGTTTTGCCAAAGTCAGCTTGAACGTGCGGCCCTTGGAGCGATCCATCGACAGATTTTCGCGGTAGTCAGCATCGAAAAGGTTCTCGACCGAGAAGCGCGCTTCGAGCCCCTTAAGCTGACCCGATGTCGGCTTCCAGTCCGCGAAGACGTCAACGCTCGCCCAACCGCTTGGAAAAGTGCTGGCGGGAACCGTCGCAACCGTGACCAAGGGGTTTGCTGCAAGCGTGACCTTCGTGCCGAATTCCAGATCGTATTCCGGCAGGCGGCCACCCAGCGTGGCTACGATCTTGTCCTGGGCGAGTGAATCGACCGGCATGCCTGAGCGAACCGTGCCTGAGACGTCCTGAGTGTATTCACCTCTGGTGAACGTATAGGCCAGCCGCGCGAACAAGTGCTCGCTTTCATAGGACCCTTCTAATTCAACGCCCCAAATACGCATTGCGGCAATGTTGATGAAATAGGGCAGATCGTTGAGGGTGGTCGGATTGGTGCGTATGCCGTCCCTGATGTCATTGTAGAATCCCGTAACTTTGAGACCGCCCCTATCGCCGGTTTCGACGAGATCGTATCCTTGGGCGGAGACGCCAAGTTCAAAGTTGTCGGAGCGTTCTTTGTTCAGATTCAGGCTCGAGGCCCGCCTTGGTCCGCGTCCGGCCGTCGGTTCGTACTGGTACATTTCGTCGAGCGTAGGCATGCGTTCGGTGCGGGCCGCCGAACCGAAAACGTTGACGTTAACGTTGATTGCATAGAGCGCGGCCAGCTTTGGCGAGAAGGCGAACTGGTTATTCGGCGTTGTCGTCGTGATAGCTTGGCTCGGCGAGAGATTGCTATAATCGACACGCCCGCCTGCAGTGACGGTGAAGCTTTCGTTGATCGTATGTTCGGTTTGTGCGAACACGCCGACACTGGTGGACGTGCCTTCAGGATGCGTAGGGATCACACCGCCTGCCACAGGAGCACCGGTGCGAACCTGATGGCTCGCCTGCAGACCGTATGTCAGGAAGTTATCCCAGCCTTGTCCGCTAAATTCCGACGTGTTTTGTGCGTTGAACTGCGTGGTGCCGTAGCCATAGTCAGCTGCGCCGATCGGGCCCAATACTCCCGGAAGGGTAGGATTGCGCTGGCGAACGGATGTATCGGAATAGGATAGCTGCACCTTTAGATCGAGCATGCCATTGTCGGATGCCGGGTTTTCGTAGCTCAGCACGGCGGTCCGGTCATTGACGTCGCGATCAATACGGCCAAAATTCTGCCCATTGGTTGCGGGAATGGTGCCGGTCTGGGCATATTCTTGGTTCGTAGCGTTGTTCGACCATTGTTGATACGACAGGCGCACGACCTGCTCCTCGTCGAGGTGCATTGTGCCCTTAGCGAGACCGGACCACGCGGCGAAATCCGAACCGGGCAATGTGCCGCCATTAGCTAGCGTTTGCAGGTTCGACCGACGGAAATTGCCCGTTGCCAGGATTTCGAAGGTCTCGTTGATCCGGTGCGCGATAAGCGCCGACGTCAGCGTGCCAATGCCATTAGACTCGTACATCCCCTTTACGCGCACGGCGCCGGTCATGCCGTCGGCGATGAAGTCGGAAGCGTCCTTGGTGGTGAAGTTTATGACGCCGCCCATAGCGCCTGCGCCGTAAAGCGTCGATGACGCCGGCCCCCGCAACACCTCAACCCGCTTGTAGAGTTCAGGATCGGAGAAGAACGAGCCCATGCGGTATTGTTCGTAGAACTTCTTCGCTCCATCGACGGTGAGCACGATCCGCGCTTCATCACCTGAAGTATCGGCGGCACCAATGCCACGGATATTGAACGTTTCTCCCAGCACGCGCTCGGATCCGATGGCAGTAATCCCCGGCACGCCGTCGAAAATTTCACCGATGGAGTTGGCCTGCTTCTGATCGATATCAGCCTGGTCAATAACCGTAACAGCCTGAGGTGTATTAATAGCCACCTTCGGCGCGCCGGCGCCGATTACCAGACGCTCCAGCAGCGTCACATTCGTTGTATTCACATTCGATTGCGCTGCAGCCCCCTGCGACGCAATTGCTCCTAGCGCAACGCCGCACATCAGTGCGACGGCGCGTGACCGTACCAGCCCCATTATAAACTCCAGTTTCTTCGTTTTTTAGCTGCTGGCTGGCGGATGGCTGGCTTGCTGTGAATAGCGCCTGAAATATGACACCTGAGATCACCTATTGCGCTGAGTAGATAAGCTGGTTATCAAAGTCAAGTTTTATGCATTCGGAGCGCAGGCCGCAAACTGCCCTCTACAAGTATGATCTCAAAGGATTATTTATGCCCGTTGCCGCTGAGCCTTCGCGTCCTGAGCGCAGAGAAGGTGACCGCAAAACCATTGCGAGCGCTGAACTTTTCGACGGACTGACCGAAGTTCTCATCCTGCATAACG
>JAQGKG010000198.1 GCA_028290245.1 Devosia sp.
CGTCGCCGTTGCGCGGATCGGCAAACAGATTGCCCGGATGCATGTCGGCATGGAAAAAGCCGTCGCGAATGGCGTGCTTGAGAAAGCTCTGCAGCAGGTTGGCGGCCAGCGCCTTGCGATCGACGCCGGCGGCATCGAGCGCCGCATGGTCGCGGATCGGAATGCCATCGACCCAGGTCGTGGTCAAAACATTCTGCGCCACGTGGTCCCAACTGACGCTGGGGATGACGAAACCGGTATCGTCCTTGATATTCTCGGCCATCTCGGAAATGGCGGCGGCCTCGAGCCGCAGGTCGAGCTCTAGCCGCGCCGAGCGATCCAGCGTTTCGACGATCTCGACCGGCCGCAGTCGCTTGGTGGATTTGACGAACCGTTCGGCCAGCCGCGCCACTGCATAAAAGCTCTCGATATCGGCCATGAAGCGCGCTTCGACGCCGGGCCGTAGCACTTTGACGGCAACCATCTTGGGAAGGCCATTGGCCGGCTTGAGACGGGCTCTATGCACCTGCGCGATCGAGGCGGCTGCAATGGGGGCTGAAAGTTCGGTCAGCTCCGCCGCCTTGTCGCCCAGCGCTGCAAGCAAGATGCCCGGCACCGTGGCCGGGTCGAACGGCTCCATCTTGTCCTGCAAGCCCGCCAGGTCATTGGCGACGCGCGGCCCCACCACATCGGGCCGGGTTGCCAGCGTCTGGCCGAACTTCACATAGGTCGGCCCCAGCCGGTTCAGCGCCTTGTTCAGCCGCTCCACATGGCCGGTCTTGCGCACGCTGGGCCGCTCGATCAGCCGCCCAAGCCAGATGCCGAAGCGCAGGGGCGCCAGCGCCGGCGGTAGTTCCTGCACCAGCGACAACGCACCTTCGCGAGCCAGCACATAGCCAGCATGGATCAGCCGAAAATAGGCACCGAGGATCATGGGCTAGATCTTCCACCCGGAGAACAGCGTGGCGATGTTGCCGGTGTAGCTGGTGTGCTTCACCCGTTTAAAACCGGCGCTCGTCAGCATGCCCGAGAAGGCCGCCGGCGCCGGGAACTTGCGGATCGACTCGATGAAATATTGATACGGCTGCGCGTCGCCGGTTACCAGCTTGCCCATCGGCGGGATCAGCCGGTCGGAGTACATTTTGTAGAAAGCATCGAGGCCCGGCACGTCGACCTGAGAAAATTCCAGCACCAGAATCCGCCCGCCGCGCTTCAGCACACGGTGCGCTTCGTTCAGCGCCTTCTGCACCCGCGGCACATTGCGAATGCCGAAGGCGATCGTATAGGCATCGAAGCTATTGTCTTCGAACGGCAGCTCTTCCGCATTGGCCTCGACAAAGCTCGCCTGCGCCGGATAGCGCCAGCTCTTGGCCCGGTCGGCGCCCACCCGCAGCATGTCGCTATTGATGTCCGATACGACGACTTCGGCATAACCAACCGAGGCATTGATGATCCGCTCGCCGATGTCGCCCGTGCCGCCAGCCATATCAAGCACGCGATACGGCCGCGTACCACCCTTGGGCGGCGCCAGCTCGTTGACCATGCCATCCTTCCAGAGGCGGTGAACCCCGGCGCTCATCAGGTCGTTCATCAGGTCGTAGCGGTCGGCGACATTGTGGAACACGGCGTCGACCATGCCCTGCTTGTCACCCATCGCTACGGTCTGCTCGCCGAAATGAGTGGTTTCCTGCGCCTCTGTCATGGCATTGCTCGTTTCATGGATTTGTTGTCGCGCACCATAAGCAACCCAATCTGGCTTTGCCATGGCACAAAGGAGCACAGGTAAAACATGCCCGAACTGCCCGAGGTCGAAACCGTCCGGCGTGGACTTGAGCCTTGGCTGGTTGGCGCGCGCATCGACAAGGTGACGCTCAACCGCCCCAACCTGCGGTTTCCCTTCCCCGAAGGCCTCGCCAAGGCCATCGAGGGCGCGACCATAGTTTCGGTTGGCCGGCGGGCAAAATACCTGCTGTTGCTGCTCGACAACGGCAAGACCGCACTCAGCCATCTCGGCATGACCGGCTCGTGGCGC
This sequence comes from Devosia sp., assembly GCA_028290245.1. Classification (GTDB taxonomy): domain Bacteria; phylum Pseudomonadota; class Alphaproteobacteria; order Rhizobiales; family Devosiaceae; genus Devosia. The sequence goes on from JAQGKG010000198.1 coordinate 2,012, forward strand.
TTTGCCGAGCACGGCATCGACAAGCCGCCACGCTATTATGAGCCAGGGGAAGAACCCAAGCACGATCATATGGTCTGGGAAATCTCCCACCCAAGGCATGGCCACAGCCACCTGATCTACGCCGATCCGCGCCGTTTCGGCTTCATCGATCTCTATGATGACATCGCTGATAGCCCCTACCTCAAGGACTTGGGGCCAGAGCCGCTGGGCAATGACTTCAATGCCGCTGAAATGGCCGAAAAATTCACCGGCAAGAAGACCCCGATCAAGTCGGCCTTGCTCGACCAGCGCGTCGTCGCGGGCCTCGGCAATATCTATGTGGCCGAAGCGCTGCACCGGGCCCACATTCTGCCCACCGTACTGGCCGGAACACTTGTGACGGCGAAGGGCAAGCCCAAGGCGGCGCTCGAAGACCTCTCCAGTGCCGTCCGGCAGGTGCTGATCGAGGCCATTGAAGTCGGTGGCTCCACCCTGCGCGACTTCCGCAATGCCGAGGGCGGCTCGGGTTACTTCCAGCATCGCTTTGCTGTATATGACCGGGAAGGCGAGCCGTGCCCGACGCCGCTCTGCACCGGCACGGTCCAGCGCATCGTCCAATCGGGCCGCTCCACCTTCTTCTGCCCGGTGTGCCAGAAGAAACCCTGACCTGCGCGGGCTACAATCCAGTTGACGCTTCCCGCCTCATCCCCTATAGACCGCCCAACTTGGCGGCAGTCGATGTGCCGCCGATTTCATTTTATCTCCGGACGCCTGCGACTTAGTGCGCTTGTTGGCCGGTTGGACGCTAAAGAGGACCGTTATGGCCAATACGCCTTCAGCCAAAAAGGCTACCCGCAAGATCGAAGCCCGCACCGCGGTCAACAAGTCGCGCCGTTCGCGCGTCCGCACCTTCATCCGCAAGGTTGAAGAAGCCATTGTTGCCGGTGACCACAAGGTTGCCATGGAAGCGCTGAATGCAGCGGCTCCCGAAATCAACCGTGCTTCCACCCGCGGCATCGTTCATGCCAATCTGGCAGCCCGCAAGATTTCGCGCCTCAACAGCCGCGTCAAGGCGCTGGCCGTCTAACTCAGACGCTACCGCGGCGCCGCTTGCTGGCAGCCGCAGACATTTGAAACGGGCTCCGCGAGGAGCCCTTTTTCTTTGTATGGTAGCTCGCAAGGTTTTTCCGATTTGACAGTTATGTGTCGGCTGCGTGACACTGCTGGGCTATCATAGGTTAAATCGGCCGGATGCGGTTTTTAGAGCCGCATCAATGCTTTGCGGGCATGTCTGACATTCCGTCCCGCCATATGGCTCTTCCAACTGTCATTAAAAACGGCCCAGCCGGAAATAATATTTTTACCCTCCCGTAAGGCTTTGTGACGCGATTCTATGTTGAGTCACAGACCCTTGCTCTCCCAGATATTGCCTGGGACTACGGGCCAAAAAAGACTACCTCGGAGTCAAGCCCCCATTTTAAAGATTCCACGGTTGCGGGCCTAAAACTGACCCTCTAAAGTGATCTGGTCAGCGGCGGAAAGGACACCAGACTAGAGTGTCCTACCAAGCTGTCGGGGTCGTATTCGGGGCGTAGTTTTTGGCTTCTCGGCAGCAGTGTTGAGGTGTTGTACCGGTAAGGGTCGTATTGGCTGCGTGTTAGGCAGCCGGTCGATCAGGGCCGTTAAGGTATAGTTCAAAGCCTTCGGCCAGATCGGCCGGGTTCACGACAGGACGAGGTTTGATGCCGGTGGGTTGCCACCGGATAGGAAAAATATGTCTGCTTGCGGGCAGGCGTAGCGGCGAAGCTCTGACCGGAACCAGAATGGTTTCGGGGTGATGAAACAAACTGCCGTGCGGCTTTGCGGGCCATGCGGAACCGAAGAAAATTGGGGCACACGAAATGATGCGACAGGCAACCGCCGGAGGAGACGATTGGGTTCAATCCATTCCCTCTCCCTCCCTTCCGACCATCAAAGGCGAAAATCCTGTCATGAGCATCACCGACACCTCCGAAGGCCAGCGTGATCTTTGGAACCGGGTGCGTGCTCGTCTTAAAGCCGGCGTTGGCGAGGATGTGTTTTCCTCATGGTTCGCCCGTCTCGAGCTTGAAGAGCTGGTCGAGGATGTCGTGCATCTGTCCGCCCCGACGCGTTTTCTCTGCTCATGGGTGCAGTCCAATTACTCCGATCGAATTCTCGAGGCCTTCCGTCTCGACACCGAAGAGGTTGCCCGCATTCAGGTGACCCTGCGCGTCAATGGTCAGGCCCGCCCGCGCCTGAACCCTGTCGCTGCCGAAACGACCGCCACCACCGAACAATCCGCGCCCGCCGTTGCGCCAGCTCCGGTCCAATTGGCCCAGCCGCGTCTGGTGCGCGACAATTCTGCTGCCAAGGGCGATGCCCTGGCCGGGAGCGCCATCGACCCGCGCATGACTTTCGATACCTTCGTGCCCGGCGAAGCCAATGAAATGGCGCTTGGCGTGGCCAAGCAGATCGCCGCCGCCGCCGCCAACAACACCGTGACCTTCAATCCG
>JAQGKG010000223.1 GCA_028290245.1 Devosia sp.
CGAAGTCATTCGTTCGTCTGACATTTTCCCTCCAGCCCCTCGCTGCCATCGGAGCATTGCCCACGGTGGAGGGGAGGGCAAGCCTATGCTTTCACGATTGCTTGCAGCAATGTCGTCCAGGCCTCCAGCGCGCGTCGCTTATCGGCAAGGTAGTCGTTCATGTCATAGTGCCTGCCGGTCACCGCCGCCGCGCCGCCTGTATCTCCAGCGTGGGCAATCACCATGGAGACAATGAACCGGGATACGCCGCCTCGCTCACTGGTAAGGTTTGTGGCGCCGGTACGCCTGAAATCGTGGGCGGTTGCGCGCGGTATCTTGATGGCCTTTACAAGGCGCCCCATTGCTCTGGTGAGGGCCTGTCGATCCATCTGTTCACCCTCGCCGACGCGACTCTCGAACACGTACTCGCCGCCGTTCCCTTTGATCAGTCCCTCTGCCTCGGCGAGAAGCTCGATGGCAAGGTCACTAAGAGGGACGACGTGCGCTCGCTTGCCCTTCATGCGTGACGCTGGGATGATCCACGTTCTACGAGCCCGGTCCACTTCATCCCAGCGCATGCCGATCACCTCGCCGCCACGCTGCAATGTGACCATTGCCATGCGAAGTGCCAACCCCATCACCTTTGACAGCTTGAGTCCGTCCACTGATGCCGGGACGATCAAGGCATGCCAGATGGCCTTGATCTCGTCGTCGGTGAGAACGCGGTCTCTGGGCTCGGGATTGATGACAGCAATCGCAAGAGCGGCGTTGAACTCAAGCAAACCCTTCCACACCCCGTAAGCCAGAACCTGGCGGATGAGATTACGAGAGTGCCGGCCGTTCGAAGCCACCTTCTTTGATAGCTTTGTGATGAACGTCTGGATGTCGGCGCGCCGCATGTCCGAAATCGACCAGTCACCGAAGTGAGGCTCGACGTGGCGGTCATACATGCCTTTGTCGAGCTTGATGGTGGATGGCCGCTTCTTCTTGGCATTGGGCTTGTGGAGCCCTAGCTCTGCGTCCGCAAAGTATGCTTCGGCAAGCCCCCGGAACGTGCGTAGCTTCTTCTGTTCGGCATCTGCCTTTGCTGCCCTCTCAGTGCCCACAACGTCGATGCCGCCGGCTACCGCGCCTTTGATCTTCCGGGCTTGATCGCGGGCGCCCTGCAACCCTATGTCGGGGAACGGACCTATGGACTTACGGCGTTGCTCACCCACCGCGTTTCGGTAGCGGATAGACCACGACCGCTTGCCGGTCTCTGTGACGCGGAACATGAGCCCAGACTCCACATCATCCAGCAACTCAACCCGCTTTCCCGGCTCAGGCATTATGGTCTTTAGGAGTTCGGCAGTGAGTTTTGCCATGGCGCTGATCCCTTAGAGTTTGGGTCTAGAGATTCAACGGGGGCACACCGGGGGCACACTTCTGCCGCAGAACCTTGCTTTGAATTGCATGGCGTTGCGTTAGCGGCAACACACAGGGTCCGGTTTTGCAGGGCTTTCAGCCTATCTCTGCATTTTACCGCAGTTCATCGCAGTGGCGCTGAGTGGATTGTGGATCTAGAGGTCCTCGGTTCGATCCCGAGAGGTGGTACCATTTCCCCCGGCAAATATTACTTTGTAACGCGCAGATACGACAGGTTCTCGCCGATCTTGGCGAAAGCCGCAGACAGGTCGGCGCCCGTCGTGGCTTCAAAGGCATAGGACGGATCGGTAGCACAGTTCGCCATGATGTCCTTGGCGGCTTGGATGTCGCCGACGTCGAACGCCACCGTGTAAACTCGGATCGACGGGTCCGATGCCTTCATCGCATCGCACAACTTCTTGGCCTGACTAAACGAATCGCCATTGGCTGGATCGCAGTTGATCTTGGTGTTCTCGTCACCGCTGCCGTTCCCTGAAATCTGGCTGATTACGCCATTGCAGTAGGACGTGTTGAACGCGCCGTCGGTCATCAGCACCACTGCCCGCACAACGTTCTTTTCGGTCTTCGGCGCGGGCTGGCCTGCAGTGGGCCAAGGGCCATTGAAATTCGGCGAAACCATGTACCAGCCCCAGGCAATGCCCAAATGTCCTGCCGTCGATCCCGTCGCGGGCAGGCTACTGGCCAGTGCGTGCAGTATGGTCTTGTTGGAAGTCAGTGGCTGGATCACGACATTTGGGCAAGGGTTGGCCGAAGTCGGATAGTTACGCCCGATCAACGTGGTAGCCGGGGACGAGTCGTTCAGCCCATTGGTGGTGCGCTCTGTCGCGCAGGTACTGATTGTCTGCACCCGCCAGCGGGAATTGACAGGGTTGGAATTAGAGTAGCGGTTTTGGTATAAGTAGTACTCGCATCCCGCGATGACGCATCCAGCCGAACCGCCGCTCGAATAGGTCCCGTAATCTTTGCCATTGGTCTTGGGCGTGCCCGCAAGAACAAACGTGTTCTGTGCCACGGCTCCGACTTTCCAGACCACAAATCTGAATTCACCATCGGTCAGATTATTATTGATCCAGTTATAGGACGTGCTGTCTGTGGTGGGATACTGGTTGTAGGTGTCATAATTTGAATTAGACGAATACGTTGGCATGCCAACGACGCCCGTGATCACCGCGTTGGCACCAGCGATCAACCCATGATTGACCGAAGCCACAACCAACTCGCATGTCGACACCAGACATTTGGTCACCCTCCCGTTGGAGTTGTTGTGCGTGCTGTAGCCGGTGGTCCCGTTAATTCCCTTGAGCTGGAAGGTATCGTTGTCCTTGCCAATGACCTCATAGATTTTGTTGTTAAGCTGCGTCATGCCGCTAACACCGTTAACGTAGACAAAATCACCGTCGGAAAAACCGTGTGCGGCGGAGGTAATTTTAATGGGGTTTGCCTTGGTGGCATTGGTGATCGTCTTGGCAGTACCCGTTGACCACGCAATATTGGTAATCGGCGTTGGCGCCGTCACTGCTCCGCGAATGCTCGGCGCCCAGGTGCTACCAACATTGACGCCCATGGAATAGGGGATGATCGCCATCTTAGAATAGCTGGGCGTCTGCACGTCCTTGACCACGAGGTCGATCAGCTGGCCGAGCGACCGCTGAAGTGCGGCGATCTTGGTCTCGGTCTGCCAGCCGCTACCGGCCTTTGGCACCGTGTCATTCATCGAGCCGGTAATATCCACCGCCACAGCCACCTCGACATGCAGCGAGCCGCGCTTGACCTCGGACTGGATCCGCGCGCTCATGGTTTGCACCCCCACCAGGCTGACAAACGAGGTGTTAATTGTCATACTGGCGGTGAAATAAAGCGATCCCTCTGTCTTGTTGATGATGGTATTATCAATTTTTACCAGCCCCGCCTGACCGACGCGATTGTCGACTAGCGCCTGCGCATCTTTCTGGATTTGCACCTTATCTGGCGTGGTCGCCAATATTCGTGAATGCAATGCCAGCGCCGCCGCGTCGAGCGCCACCTGGCTGCGGTTTCGCGTCTGCTCCAGCGACACATAATCGACCACGGCGCCGCCGAGCGCTACCAGCACGATCGCCATCACGCCGAATATAACGGCGAATACGCCACTTTCGTCACGGCCGAAGCGGCGGAGAAGGGAGGAGAAACGTGACATCGACTGGGCACCCACAGGTTCTTCGCCCCGCTGCGGAGCCAACTCAGTCTGGCCGAAAATCCTTAGGAAAGGACGACCACCTTGGTGTTAAGTTTTACGCGTTCATAGAGATCGATCACGTCGGCATTGATCATGCGAATGCAGCCCGATGACACATTCTGCCCGATGCTCCACGGTTCGGTGGTGCCGTGGATGCGATATAGTGTCGATCCGAGATATAGCGCCCGCGCGCCAAGCGGATTGTTTGGCCCGCCCACCATATGGCGCGGCAGTTCCGGCCGGCGCTGCAGCATTTCGGCCGGCGGCGTCCAGCCCGGCCACTCGGCCTTGCGCGTGACGCGATGGGTGCCGTTCCATTCAAAGCCCGATTTGGCGACGCCGATGCCGTAGCGCAGCGCCCGTCCGTCACCGAGCACGAAATACAGGAAATGCGCCCGCGTATCGACCACTAGCGTGCCGCTGCGTTCGCTGGTCGGATATTGCACCACCTGGCGCAAAAACACCGGATTGACCTGGGTATTGGCCTGCAACTGCAGCGCGTTGCGCGGCTTGTGCGATACGATGGTCACGCCCGGAGGGGGGGCAAAGCGCCAGCCCGGCTGCAACCCCTGCGCCGTTGCGGGCAACACGCCCGAAAGCGCCATCAACAGTGCCAAAAGGCCCGCGCCGGCCGTCTTTATCCCGATCATGACAGTATCACCCGTGGTTTCGGAGCGAATACTGCCACGTAACGCCCAACACCGGGTGAATCGGCATGGTTAAACCATTGATTGGTATGATGGTTAGCGCTTCGCTAAACCCTCGGCTATCGTCGGGAGATGCCTAATGAGTCGCCCCAAGACGGTCTGCCGCGCTGCCCATGGGCCGGCGATGATGCCCTGTATCGCCACTACCATGACCGCGAATGGGGCCGCCCGGTCATCTCCGATACAAGGCTGTTCGAAAAGATCTGCCTAGAAGGTTTCCAGTCTGGCCTGTCCTGGATCACCATCCTGCGCAAGCGCGAACGCTTCCGCACGGTGTTCCACGGCTTTGATATCGCGAAAGTCGCCGCCATGACCGGAGCCGATATCGAGACCTTGCTGCAGGATGCCGGCATCATCCGCCACCGCGGCAAGATCGTCGCCACCATCAACAACGCCAACCGCGCCCTTAAACTGCAGCAGGAATTCGGCTCGCTCGCCGCCTATTTCTGGTCCTTCGAGACCATGCCCGAGCATCGCCCGACCGACCTAAGTTGGGAGAGCCTGAAAAAACTCGCCCACACCGAAGCCTCGCTCCGCCTCAGCAAAGACCTGCGCAAACGCGGCTTCAAATTCGTCGGCCCCACCACCTGCTACGCCTTCATGCAAGCCATGGGCCT
>JAQGKG010000250.1 GCA_028290245.1 Devosia sp.
GACAATCAGCATGGCCAGCGCCATGCCGGCCGAGACGACGACCGAGGCAGCGTTTTGACCGGAGCCGGAAATGGCCCGCAGGGCGTGGCGCAAATGCAGGATGCGCGGCTCGGGCATGTGGCGTAGCGCCCATTGAATGCCGTGTATGAAGAGCTGGAAAATGATGGCCGCAACGGCGCTGGCGAGGCCGAAGGCGAGCACGAGCTGGATATCGCCAGTCATCAGCCAGGCGAGCACAAAAAAGGCAATCGCGGCGGCGAGCAATGGCAGCACCTGCCACGATAGCAGCAGAGCGCGCCAATCGGTCGGTGGGGCGGACAGGCCCTTGGAGCGGAACAGCAGCACCGGACGGATGGCCTGAGCCTGCTGCAGCGGCAGATAGGAGAACGCAAAAGCGGTGACGAAACCCGCGCCGGCAGCGACCAGCAGGGGCTGCAGATGGAGAGTGGGGAGCAGGTCGATGCCGACGGCGCGGCCGACATAGGGCAGCAGCAGGTAGGCCCCGCCGCCGCCGATGAACAGGCCAATGGCAACGCCGACGGCGGCCAGCATGGTCACCTGGGCGAAGAAGTGGAGGAATATGCGGGTGCGGCCGGCACCCATCGAGCGCAGCACGGCGATGACGCTGGCGCGTTCGGCGATATAGGCCTGCATGCCGGTCCAGACGCTGACGCCGCCGATCAACAGCGAGCCGAGGCCGACGATGACCAGGAAGCGCATGAACAGGTCATAATAACGCACCATCTGGCCGAGGCCGTCGCGGGCGGAACGGATGGTCCAGCCCGTGTTGGCGAAGGCGTCATCGAGCGCCAGGCGCGCGGCGGCGCTGTCGTCGCTGGTCAGCAGGATTTTGTAGCGCGACCAGGTGCCAAGGCCCGGCAGCGGCGAGGAGCGGTCGGAAACGCCTGCGAAGCCTTCGTCGGAGATCAGCGTGGTGAGACCGAGGCGGAAGCCGCGTACGGCGCCATCGGGCAGGCGGGTCAGGATGCCGCGGGCCTGGAATTCGGTGCCGCCGAGATTGAAGCTGTCGCCGACCTGGATTTGGAGTTGATCGAGCAGCAAGCCGTCGACCAGCGCGCCGGGCACGCCATCGCGGATGGCCAGCATGTCGGCCAGGGTAGTGCTGCCGGTGAGCTGTGGGCTGGCGACGCTACCGAGCAGGGGATAGCCGGAGCCGACGGCGGCGAGATCGACGAAGGCGTCGGCAGCGTCGGATTCGGCGCGCACATTGGTATCGACGGTGTCGGTGACCTTGCCGAAAGTTGCCATGGTGGCAAGTTCTTCGGCGGTGGCGACGCGGTCGGCGCGAGACAGTTCGAGATCGCCGCCCATCAGTTCGGCAGCGCCGGACTCGATAGCGCGGGAAATGCTGGCGCCGACGGAATTGACGCCGGCAATCAGCGCGGTGCCGACGGCGAGGCAGACCACGAGCAGCACGAAACGGCGCAGGTCGCCGCGCATGTCGAGCAGGCCAATGCGAATAGCGGCCAGAAACTGGCGCATCAGCGGGCGACCGTAGTTTCGACGAGTTCGCCCGCGGTCATGGTGAAGACGCGGTCGGCTCGTTCGGCTAGGTGGGGGTCGTGAGTAATGAGCACAACGGCGGTGCCCTGCTTGCGGGCGAGGTCGAACATCAGATCGACAACGACGGCGCCGGTGGTCTGGTCGAGATTGCCGGTCGGTTCATCGGCCAGCAGCAGTGGCGGGTTGGCGACCATAGCGCGGGCTAGGCCGACGCGCTGCTGTTCGCCGCCGGAAAGCGCCGAAGGACGATGATCGAGGCGGTCGCCCAGGCCAACCGCGGTCAATGCGGCGGCAGCGCGCTCGCGCACTTGTGACATGGACAATTGCGGCTGCGCGATTTCGAGCGCGAGGCCAACATTGTCATGCGCGGTCAGCGAGGGAATGAGATGAAAACTCTGGAACACGATGCCCATGGTCTTGCGGCGGAAGCGGGCCAAATCGTCCTCGTCGAGCGCCTCGAGATCGGCGCCGTTGACCGAAACCGTGCCGGTGGTGGCGCGTTCAAGGCCGGCCAGCAGCATTAGCAGCGAGGTCTTGCCGCTGCCCGACGGGCCAACGATAGCAACGACTTCGGCCGGTGCAACACGGAGGGAAACTTGCTTCAGGATGTGGAGCGGTCGCCCGGCAACTTCGAGACTGTAAGTTACGTCGCGGGCGTCGATGATGGCAGCTGCAGAAGTCTTCACCAGAACCGTTTCCATCTTGATGCGTTCATGTCGGGAATGCCCGAGCCGACGGGCTCATTTGTAGCCTGCGGGCGATAGCAAATTCATAACAATGGGAACAGCTGTGTCAGATTTTTACTGGCTTCGATATCTCCCCACTGGCAGACAGATGCAGAATCTGTTGTTTCAAGCGGTAGGGGGCAATTCCTGATGACCATGCGTTTCAAATTTATCGCAATGACGGTGGCCTTGCCGATGATGGCACTGCTGCCGATCAGCGTCCCGGCAGCCGAAGCCGAACTGGCACTGCTAGGCTCCTATGTCGGCAGCTGGCGCGGCGAGGGTGCCCTGACTGGCGGCGACAGGAACGAGCCGTTCCGTTGCCGGTTGACGGTTGCCAATGGCAATCAGGGCAAGATCAATTATTCCGGCCGTTGCACGCTGGTAAATGCGACTTTATCGATCAGCGGCACCATCGCCTATAATGACAGCGCCAATCAGTATGAGGCGGCGATGAGCTCGAATGCCGGTTTTACCGGACTGGCAATCGGCCAGCAGAGCGGTGGCCAGATCAGCTTCGACCTCAAAGAACGCCAGAAAGACCGGACTGGCAGCGACGTGCGGATCGGATCGCGCATCCTGCTCGAAGGCAATGACAGCATTACGGTGGACTTCGAGGTCGAGTTCAACGATTCCGGCGAAGTGCTGACCGCAAGCGTTCCGTTCAGCCAGTAGGGTTCTGGCGTCGGCCAAGATGATGAAGCCGCTCCGTTTGGGGCGGCTTTTTTGTTGTCGGACACGGCGAGGGCGATTTTTTCTTTGGGTACCCCCACCCAGCCTCCCCCCGATGAGGGGGAGGAATCTGGCTGGTGGTTTTTGCTAGATAGTGCGTCGAACTGGATCTGGTTCCTCCCCCTGTCAGGGGGAGGTTGGGTGGGGGTGTCCAGCAAGCACGCTTATGGCCGCTAGAACTTAACCAGCGTCCGCACATCCACGGGCAATCCTGTGGCAAAGGACTGATTGGCAGCAATGCCGGTGAGGATCGACAGCGCGCCATCGCGGTGGTTGGCGCCGTAGCCGGGCTTGGGGGTGGCGGTGCCGAAGATTTCGTCGAGCATGATCTTGTCACCGCCGCCGTGACCGCCTTCGCCTGCCATGACCGGGACGACGCGCGGTTCGCCATGCAGCGGGAAGTGATAGAGATCGATGCCCTTGGCAGCGCCCTCGGCGGTCGAGGTGGAGCCGG
>JAQGKG010000261.1 GCA_028290245.1 Devosia sp.
TCGCTCTTGGCAATCCGGTTTTCGAGGAAAGCCGACAGTCCGCGATCGGCGACCGCAGCTACCGCCTCGACCGGAGCACCCGCCCCGCCGCCCGCCGGTACAAAACCGGATGTGCGGACGGTGATGACCTTCTTGGCGTCGCTCGACTTTACGGTCTGGATGGCGTTACCCGCATAGATCGGGCGCTTGAAGGTGTCCGGCGAGACCACCTCGACGATTTCGGAAACCTGCATCACGTCTAGCAGCGCCGCGACGCGCGGAAAGACGTTCTTGCCCGTGGTGGTCGCGGCCGCCACGAACACGTCATAGCCACCCTCCAGCGAAACGATGAGATCAGCCAGCGGCTCGGCCATCTGGTTTTCCAGCGCATCGCTCTCGACCAGCAAGACCTTACGGACGCCGGCTAGTTTCGCCGCCGCATCGGCAGCGCCCTGCGCGCCCTTACCGGCCACCAGGATATCGATATCCCCGCCGATCTGCGACGCAGCGGTTAATGCACGTGCCGTCAGCTCTGAGACGGTGACATTGTCATGTTCGGCGAGAAGTAGAATAGCCATTTATGTGTCCTCGCTCGGGGTCAGATGACGCGGGCTTCGTTGCGCAGCTTGTCGACCAGTTCGGCGACGCTGCCGACCCTGATGCCGGCCTTGCGCGTGCCGGGCTCCTCTGTCTTGAGCACCTTGAGGCGCGGCTCGACGTTGACGCCATAGTCAGCGGCAGTCTTTTCCTCGAGCGGCTTCTTCTTGGCCTTCATGATATTGGGCAGCGAAGCGTAGCGCGGCTCGTTGAGGCGCAGATCGACAGTCACGATGGTGGGCAGCGACACTTCTATGGACTGCAAGCCGCCATCGACCTCGCGCAGCACCACGGCCTTGTCGTCGCCGAGTTCGAGCTTGGAGGCGAAGGTCGCCTGCGACCAGCCCAATAGGGCCGACAGCATCTGCCCGGTCTGGTTGGAGTCATCGTCGATAGCCTGCTTGCCGAGGATGACGAGGCGTGGCTGTTCAGCCTCGACCACACCCTTGAGCAGCTTGGCGACCGCTAGCGGCTCCACATTGCCGTCAACGGTGATCAAAATAGCGCGGTCAGCGCCCATGGCGAGAGCCGTGCGCAACGTGTCCTGAGCCTGGGCGGGCCCGATCGATACAGCGACAATCTCGGTGACCTTACCGGCCTCCTTGAGACGGATCGCTTCTTCGAGCGCGATCTCGTCGAAGGGGTTCATCGACATCTTCACATTGGCCAGATCGACGCCCGAACCATCGGCTTTGACGCGGATTTTGACGTTGTAGTCGACCACGCGTTTGACAGGCACCAAGACTTTCATCTGCAATCCAATCCCACCATCTTGCAGGGAGCATTGCGACACTTTTCGCCGCTTCGCCAGAACGTTTGCGTCAATATTGGATTAGCGATACGACATGGATGGCGTGAATTCAGCAGGGGCAATGCGATGGATGTCAGGACGGGCCGCAACCGGACAAATGCGACGTCCCCCAAAGCTTACCGCGCACGCCCCGACGGGCTCCGCCTTTCGGTCGGCTTCATCCTCGCCAAGCGCTTCACGCTCTGCGCCTTCGCCAATTTCGTCGACGTGTTGCGTCTCGCCGCCGACGAGGGAGACCGCAGCCGACCCATCATGTGCGGCTGGACTGTGCTGTCCGACACCATGAACGCCGAGCCGTCGAGTAGCGGCATCGCCGTGCAGCCCAATGAACGCCTCGGCGACCCGACCAAGTTCGACTACATCGTGGTCATCGGCGGCATCATGGACGACATGTCCGGCCTCGGCGCCGAATATACCGCCTATCTCGAAAAGGCCGCGGCAGCCGGGGTACCGCTGGTCGGCGTGTGCACCGGCGGTTTCCTGCTGCACAAGGCCGGGTTGATGAAGGGCTATCGCTGTTGCGTCAGTTGGTTCCACCACGCCGATTTTCTCGAACAGTTCGATGGCCTCGACCCCGTCTCCGACCAGATCTTCATCGATGACGGCGATCGCCTGACCTGTTCGGGCGGCGCCAGCTCGGCCCATCTCGCGGCCTATCTCGTCGAGAAGCACGTTGGCCGTGCCCAGGCCAGCAAGAGCCTTCACATCATGATCATCGACGACGCCCTGCGGCCCGAGAAGTCGCAGCCCGGCGTCCCGATGGGAATTTCGACGCGTGACCCGATGGTGATGCGGGCCCTGTTGCTGATGCAGCAGAATATCGACAACCCGCTATCCGTTACCGAGCTGGCCCGTCGCATGGGCAACAGCAAGCGCCAGCTCGAACGTCATTTCCGCTCAGCGCTCGATGCCTCGCCCCAGGCCGCGTTCCTGCAAATCCGCCTGACCTATGCGCGCCATCTGATCGAAACCACCGACAAATCGGTAACCGCCATCGCCGTCGAATGCGGCTTTTGCGATTCCTCCCATCTGAGCCGCATGTTCCGCCAGCGTTTCGCCAGCACACCGCACGAAATCCGCAAGCAAACTAGCAGCAAGCTGGTGGATCTAGAGCTCGCCTGACACAGGCTGGATGTCGTTTACCTGCGACCCGTTTGACGCAAACGTACTGTCCTGCCGCCCATAATGTCGCAATGATACGTCAAACTAGTTCGAGGTGAGCAATGACCCGCTTTTCGTTTCCGTCACTGCTGGCTAATGCCCTGACCGGGCACAAGAATTGGAAGCCTCAGTGGCCCGACGCCGAACCCAAGGCCGAGTATGATGTCATCATCGTCGGCGCCGGTGGACACGGCCTCGGCGCGGCCTATTACCTCGCCAAGGAACACGGCATCACCAATGTTGCGGTGATCGAAAAGGGCTGGCTGGGCGGCGGCAATACCGGCCGCAACACCACGATCATCCGCTCGAACTATCTCTATGACGAGAGCGCAATGCTCTATGAGCACTCAATGAAATTGTGGGAGGGCCTCAGCCAGGAGCTCAACTACAACGTCATGTTCTCCCAGCGCGGCGTGATGATGCTGGCCCACAATGTGCACGACGTACAGAGCTTCAAGCGCCACGTTCACTCCAATCGCCTCAACGGCATCTACAATGAATGGCTCACCGCCGAGCAGGCGCAGGAATTCTGCCCGCCGCTCAATATCTCGCCCGATGCCCGCTATCCCGTCATGGGCGCAGCCCTGCAGCGCCGCGGCGGCGTGGCCCGCCATGATGCCGTGGCCTGGGGGTACGCGCGCGGCGCGACCGCCCGCGGCGTCGACATCATCCAGAACTGCCCGGTCACCGGCATCCGCCGCGATGCGTCGGGCAAGGTGATCGGTGTAGATACGGCGCGCGGCTTCATCAAGGCCAGGAAGGTCGCCGTTTCGGCCGCCGGCAACACTTCGGTGGTGATGAATTCGGCCGGTGTCCGCTTGCCGCTCGAAAGCTATCCGCTGCAGGCGCTGGTCTCCGAGCCGGTCAAGCCGATCTTCCCCTGCGTGGTGATGTCCAACACAGTCCACGCCTACATTTCCCAGTCCGACAAGGGCGAGTTGGTCATCGGTTCCGGCACCGATCAATACGTGTCCTACAGCCAGCGCGGCGGGTTGCCGCTGATCGAGCATACCGTTGCCGCCATTTGCGAAATCTTCCCGATCTTCACCCGCATGCGGATGTTGCGGAAATGGGGCGGCATCGTCGACGTGACGCCGGATCGCTCGCCGATCGTGGGCAAGACCCCGGTTCCAGGCCTCTATGTAAATTGCGGCTGGGGAACGGGTGGCTTCAAGGCGACGCCCGGTTCGGCGCATGTCTTCGCTCATACGATAGCGCGCGATGAACCCCACCCTATCAATGCACCATTCACGCTGGAGCGGTTCACCACCGGCCGGCTGATCGACGAGGCTGCCGCCGCAGCCGTCGCGCACTAGGAGGGCACGCCATGCTTCTGATCCGCTGCCCTTACTGCGAAGCCGAGCGCCCTGAGGTGGAATTCACCTATGGCGGCCAGGCCCATATCGCCCGTCCACAGAACCCTTCGGCCACCAGCGACGATGAGTGGCGCGACTTCCTCTACATCCGCTCCAACGCGCGCGGCATCCACTTCGAACGCTGGCGCCACATGCATGGCTGCGGGCGGTTCTTCAACGCCGTGCGCGACACCGTCACTGACAAGTTCGTCACCACCTACAAGGCTGGACTGCCACGTCCCGACCTGACCGAACTCGAGGGCACCGGCCGATGAGCAGTTTCCGCATTCCCGGCAAGGGCCGCGTTGACACCAGCAAGCCGGTGCAGTTCCTCTTCAACGGCAAGACCTTCAGCGGCTTCGAGGGCGACACCGTGGCTTCTGCGCTGCTGGCCAGCGGGCAGCATCTGGTCGGCCGCTCGTTCAAGTATCACCGCCCGCGCGGCATCCTGTCGGCCGGCTCGGAAGAGCCCAATGCGCTGCTGGGCATCGATCACGGTCCCGGCCGCATCGAGCCGAATAGCCGCGCTACGGTCGTCGAGATTTCGCCGGGTCTCAAGACCATCAGCCAGAACCATTGGCCGTCGCTGGAGCGGGACGTCGGCGCCATTAACGACGTGCTCTACATGCTGTTTTCGGCCGGCTTCTACTACAAGACTTTCATGTGGCCGAAGTCGTTCTGGAACAAGGTGTACGAGCCGATCATCCGGGGCACGGCGGGCCTCGGCAAGTCGCCGACGGTGCCCGATCCCGATACCTATTCGAGCCGCTTCGCCCATTACGACGTGCTTGTGGTCGGTGCCGGTCCGGCCGGTCTGGCGGCGGCGCTCCAGGCCGGGCGCAGCGGTGCAAAAGTCCTGCTGGTCGACGAACAGGCCGAACTCGGCGGCTCGCTGCTGTCGGAAACCAATGCCGGCATAGACGGCGCCACCGGCTTGGCCTGGCTCAAGGCCAGCGTCGCTGAGCTGGCCGGCATGGCCAATGTCACCCTGCTGCCGCGCACCACCGCCATCGGTTACTATCACCAGAACTTCGTCGGCCTCTGCCAGCGCATCACCGACCACCTCGCATCTGCACCGGAAGGGACCCCACGTGAACGCATGTGGAAGGTTCGCGCCAAGCAGGTCGTGCTGGCGCAGGGCGCCATCGAGAAGCCGCTGGTGTTCGACGGCAATGATCGCCCGGGCGTCATGCTGGCCAGCGCCGCGCGCGCCTATCTCAACCGCTACGGCGTCAAGATCGGCAACAGTCCTGTTGTCGTCACTTCGCATGACAGCGCCTGGCTCGCCGCCTTCGACCTCGCCAGGGCCGGCGTAAAAGTTGCTGCCATCATCGACATTCGTCCGACCGTTCCAGCCCATCTGACCGCCAGTGCCAAGGCGCTCGGCATCGAGGTGCTGCTCGGCTGGACCGTCACCGGCACCAAGGGCCGGCTGCGCATTTCTTCGCT
>JAQGKG010000320.1 GCA_028290245.1 Devosia sp.
AACACCGGCAGATGGGCGTAAGTTGCGACCACGTTGCGCTCGACCAATGTGCGCACGGCGTTGGCGCTGGTCAGTACCATGGCGGTAAATCCATCGGGCGGTGGCAGGCTGGCGTCGAGCGCCTGGCGCACCATGACGGGCGCTACCACGCCCTCGATATCCAGCGCCTGCAAGCGGGCTAGTGTCGATTGTGCATCGGGCTCGGGCCGTGTCACCAGCATCTTCATGCGGACGCCGCCCATTTTGCCAGCCATTCAGTGCCGGCCTGGGCCAGTAAGTCTTCGCCCACCTGCCGGCCAAGCGCCAGCGGGTCATCGCCGGTCGCGGCACTGTCAAAAGCTGAGCTGCCGTCGAGGCTGAGAATCTGGCCTTTCAGCGTCAGCGTGCCGTTTGCGAGCGAGGTCAAGGCGCCGACCGGCGTGCGGCAGGAGCCGTCGAGCACCGCCAGCATGGCACGTTCTGCAACAATTGCAGTGCTGGTGGGGGCATGGTCGAGCGCTTCGACCAATGCCGCCATGCGTACGTCGTCGCTGCGTACCGCAAGTCCGATAGCGCCCTGCGCCGGAGCTGGCATGAAAATTTCGGGATCGAGTGGCGCGGTCGCGCGGTGGCCTTCGCCCAGGCGGTTCAGGCCCGCCATGGCCAGCATGGTGCCGTCCGCGACGCCGTCGATCAGCTTCTGTAGCCGGGTTCCGACGTTGCCGCGGAACGGTACGATCTTGAGATCCGGCCGGATGCGCAATACCTGTGCGGCTCGCCTGATCGAGGACGTACCGAATTTGGCGCGTTCGGCGAGGTGGTCGAGACTTTGCACCTTGACCGACATGAAAGCGTCGCGCACGTCCTCGCGCTCGAGGAATGCCGCAAGCCGGATGCCGTCGGGCAGGCGCGTCGCTACGTCCTTGGCCGAGTGCACGCCGATATCGACGCGGCCGCTGAGCATCGCCTCGTCGATTTCCTTGGTGAACAGGCCCTTGCCACCGATTTCGGTGAGGCTGGCATTGCTGGCCTGGGTGCGATCGCCGCCGGTGGAGATCACCTCTATGGCGATGTCATCCTCGCTGACGCCGTGAGCCTCGCTGAGCAGTCGCCGCAGCAGGCGCGCCTGGGCCAAAGCCAGCGGGCTACCGCGTGTTCCGATCCGGGCGAAAGGCAGTGGCGATTGCAAAGGCGGAATGTCCTATAGTAGGCAGAGGGCGCGTCTCGTTGATGCACCAACGGAGTAACCAGTTCGTCGTGACCGGGCAAGCACCAGCCATCATCCTTGGCATTGAGACCAGCTGCGACGAAACCGCCGCGGCGATCGTCACACGCGATCAATCCGGCAAAGGCGTGATACGTTCCAATGTGGTGCGCAGCCAACTCGATGAACATGCGGCATTCGGCGGCGTCGTCCCCGAACTCGCGGCGCGAGCCCATGTCACCTATCTCGACCACATCATCGCCCAGGCCTGCCGCGAAGCCGGTATCGAACTTAGCGATGTCGATGCCATCGCAGCGACCGCCGGGCCAGGCCTGATCGGCGGCGTTCTGGTCGGCCTGACCACCGCTAAGGCGCTGGCGGCGGCGCTCGACAAGCCATTGATCGCGGTCAATCACCTCGAAGGCCATGCGCTGACGGCACGGCTGACCGATGGCGTGCAATTTCCTTACCTGATGTTGCTGGTATCGGGCGGGCACAGCCAGTTCGTACTGGTGCGCGGCGTTGGCGACTATGAGCGCTGGGGCACCACGATCGACGACGCGCTGGGAGAAGCCTTCGACAAGGTGGCCAAGCTGCTGACGCTGGGTCATCCCGGCGGTCCGGCGGTAGAGGCCATCGCCAAATCAGGCGATCCGAAACGCTTCAAGTTCCCCCGCCCGCTGTTGCGCGAAGCTCGGCTCGATTTTTCCTTCTCCGGTCTCAAGACCGCGGTGCGCTTGCAGGCCGAGGCGCTGGCGCCGCTCAGCGATCAGGACGTCGCCGATATTGCTGCGAGCTTTCAGGCCGCGGTGGCCGATGTCATCGCAGTCCGCTCGCGTCAGGCGCTGGAAAAGTTCGCCACTGAATTCCCCGGGCAGGAAATGCGGCTGGTGGTTGCCGGCGGCGTGGCGGCCAATCAGGTCATAGGGACTGCTTTGAAAGCGGTTTGTGCTACGGGGGGTGCCACGCTTATCGTGCCGCCAATTGCGCTTTGCACCGACAATGGCGCCATGATCGCCTGGGCTGGCGCCGAGCGTTTTGCCCTTGGTGCGCATGACGATCTGAATTTTATCGCCCGCCCGCGCTGGCCGCTCGATCTCGACGATATGAAGGTGGTCCCCGATGCCGCTTGAGACAGTCAGCGTTATCGGCGGCGGCGCATGGGGCACGGCTCTAGCGCAGGCGGCTGCTATGGCCGGACGGCAGGTCTGCATCGTGGCCCGCGATGCTGCGCAGGTCGACGAGATCAATTCCCGACATACAAACAGCCGGTATCTGGGGGCGCAGGTGCTGCACGAGGCGGTATCAGCAAGTCTCACAGCTGAGCTAGCTGATATCATCATCCTCGCGGTACCGGCCCAATCCAGCCGTGCCGCTCTTGGCGCTCTCGATCCAGCCCTACTGTCCGGCAAGCCGGTCGTGTTGTCCGCCAAGGGCCTCGAAACCGGCACGCTTGACCGCCAAAGCGAGATTCTCGCCGATATGGCGCCCGGCGCTATTCCCTACGTGCTCTCTGGCCCCAGCTTTGCCACTGATGTGGCGGCCGGCCGACCCACCGCGGTCACCCTTGCCGGTGACGATGCGGAAGCCACCTCCGCCCTTGCAGCGGCATTGGCAGGCCCGAGTTTTCGTCCCTATGCCGCCGATGACCGCATCGGCGTCGAAATCGCGGGCGCCCTGAAGAACGTTTATGCGCTTGCCTGCGGTGCTATCGAAGGTGCCGAACTTGGCGCCTCGGCGCGCTCGGCATTGATCGCCCGCGCCTTTGCTGAAATGAGCCGCATGGTCTCGGCCATGGGCGGCTCGGCCTCGACGTTGACGGGCCTCGCCGGACTGGGCGACCTGACGCTGACCTGCACCTCGGTGCAGTCGCGCAACTACCAGTTTGGCATGGCGCTGGGCCGTGGCGAGTCTGTCGAGGCAATATTGGGTTCAGGCGCCAAGCTGGCCGAAGGCGTGGCGACCACGCCCGTCGCCGATGCGCTGGCCAAAAGCCTCGATGTCGATGCCCCCCTGATTGCCGCCGTGCAGGCCGTGCTGAGCGGTCGCGCCAATATTGCTACTGTGGTGGCAGGGCTGATGGCCCGCCCGCTCAAACGAGAGGACTGAATTCCATGCTGTTCGCCATGATCGCCAAGGACAAGCCGGGCTCGATCGACCAACGCCTAGCCGTGCGCCCCGTGCATTTGCAGCACCTTGAAAGCCTTGGCCAGCAGCTGCGCCTTGCGGGCGCGCTGCTCGACGCCGATGGCAAGCCCGAAGGGTCGCTGATGGTGATCGAAGCCGAAACTATCGAGGCGGCAACCGAACTGTTCAATGCCGATCCCTTCGTCAAGCACGGGATTTTTGCCAGCACCGAGATCAAGCCGTGGCGCTTGGCCTATGACCACATGTCGCCGAAGGCCTGACGCATGGCCTATTGGTTGATGAAGTCCGAGCCGGACGTGTTCTCGTTTGACGATCTGGTGGCCAAGAATAAGCGCGGCGAGATGGAATCCTGGCACGGCGTGCGTAACTACGCGGCCCGCAACAACATGAAAGCCATGGCGCTGGGCGACGAGGCGTTTTTCTACCACTCCAACG
>JAQGKG010000321.1 GCA_028290245.1 Devosia sp.
TGGGGGAGGTTGGGTGGGGGTATTCTTCCTACCTAAAACCGGGCCAAGCCCTGCCTCAGTAGTCCTTCTCGTAAAATACGCCGAGGCTCGAATTGCCGTCCTGGCCAGCGGCGCCGGTGACCTTGAGGTCGTCCGTGACGTCGAGATTGATGGTCACCTTGCTCTGACCGCCCGCTCCGGCTTGTACACCGAGATACACGTTGTCCTGGATATACGTCCCGGCTTGCACGGCGACATTGCCCTGGTCGTCGGTAATGATATCGAGATCGTCGAGGCCCGCGGCGCCGCGCAGGCTGTCGACCAGGCCATTGCCGCCACCGCCGCCCACCAGTTCGGCAGCGGCGCCGGCCAGCTTTGCCAACTGTAATGGCGATAGTTCGCCCATCGAGCGTTTGAAGATCAAGCGGCTCAACACTTCGTCCTGCGGCAGCATCGGGCTGGAGGTGAAACTGACATCAATGTCCGAGGCGCGGCCCGAGACGGTGACGAACACAGTGATGTCATCGCCCTCGGTGCTGGCAACGAAGTTCAGGACCGGGTCGAGATCGCCGACGAGGGTCACCGTGCCGCTCTCGAAAGTGACGCGCTGGCCGAGAATGGCAAGCCGCCCGCGGATCAGCTCGAAACCGCCGACCGGTTGCACGTTATTGACCGGACCGGTGATCCGCACCGTGCCGCCGACTTCGGCATCGAGGCCGCGACCACGCACGAAAATCTGGTTGGGCGCGCTGACATTGATGTCGAGCACGACGCCGGAGGGCCGGGTTTGTGGAATTGGCGCCCCGCTCGCATCATCGATCTTGGCACGCTGCAGCGTCTGCTCGACGGCAGGCGGGGTGCGAACATGCTCGACGTCGATCAGCTTGGCGCCACCACCGAAGTTCTCCGGCACCGTAATATTGGCCTCTTCGACCGTCACATCTCCGGCGAGCAACGGCGAGCCGGTGAGATTGCCGGTCAGTGCCAGATTGCCCGAGAGGGTGGCGACGAAGATATTGCCATCGGCATAGCGCGCCGAATTCAGCGCCACGCGAATATTGGCCGGCAGACCGCCGCTGAGGCCGACCGAGCCCGAAGCCGAGACCGAACCACCGGTGGAGAGGCCCGCCGAGAGGCTGTCGATATTGAGGTTTTGGCCATTAAGGCTCGCTGAGCCATTAATGCCGGTTAGCCGCAGATTGAGTTCTGGATCGACATAGCCGGCGCCGCTGGTGGCAACGCTGCCGCCAAATTGTGGGCTGGTCAGCGAACCGGTGACGCGGGCATCAAGTGTCACCACGCCGCTGAGCTGGCCGCCGCGATCGGCGACAAACCGATTGCCCAGCGCCAGCGGTGCCGAGCCAGTCACCGCCAGATTAAGTCCATCGCCGGCAAGCGGCACTGTGCCCGAACCGTTGATGGTCAACCCGCCCAAGCCATTGGCGCTGAGCGATGCCAGCGTGACCGTACCATTGCGGAAGCTGCCGCTGGCGGAAGCCGTCAAAGGCGCAACACCGAACTCACTGATCGCGGCGGCATTGACGCCGGCTACTTGCGCTTTAAAGCTCACCTGCGGATCGCTGCCCGTCCCGGCAATGTTGACGCGGCCATTGAGCGTTCCGGCCAGACCCAGATCGGGCGCAATGGCGTTGGCGATGGACAGCGGCAAGGCGTTGACATCGAGCACGATGGAAAGGGTTTCCCCGGCCGAACCGGTGGCGGTGACCGAGCCGGAGTCCACATCGAAGCGCACCGCGTCGAGCGCGATATCGGAGCCAGCGACCTGCAAGACCGTCGGCTGCGCCAGCCGCGCCGAGAGCGTGCCCTGCTGCAGCTCGGCGCGGTCCACGGCGAGACGATAGCCGCCATCAACCGGAGTGAGCGAGCCCGCTACGTCCACATCGGTGCCGGTGGCGAGAGCCGCCTGTGCATCGAAGGACGTCGTCGTGCCGCTCTGGGTGGCCTTGGCCGTCAGCGTGGTGATGTCCACGCCCGCCGCCGAGACATCGCTGGCATTGGCCGAACCGTCGATCACCGGCACACCGAACAGGTCGCCTATCGTAGCGTTGATATCCGCGGCACCGACGGTGATATCATTGACCACGAGGCCTCGCACATCGCCCCGCACCGTAGCGCCCTGCTTACCATCGACGGGTGCCAGCGTGAGCTCGGCGTTGACTGCGCCCTTGGCCTCGATCAGTGCCAGCGCTGCCGGAACCGAAACGTCAGGCGACACCAAAGTCAGCCCGCCATTGATCATGCCAGTCAGCAATTCGCGGGTCAGCCCACCGGCGATGCGCGTGCCGGCCGCCTGGAAGTCGATATCGGCCAGCGCCTGTTCGCTCGGCGTGACGCTGACGTCAGCGGCCAAGGTGGTGCGATAACCATCAAGCGCGGCCGCGCCCGATATTTTGCCGTTGAGGCTATCGACCGCATAGCGGCCATCGAAAGCCAGCGTGGCATCGCGCAGCGTGCGGCCCGACAACTTGCCATCGGCCACCGTGGCATTGAGATTGAGATCGATCAGATTGTCGGCGCCCTTGGCGGTGCCTACAACCTTGAGCGCGCCGCTGGCCTGTTCGGATAGCAGGGCCAAGTCGCTGAGATCGAGATTGAAGGCGAAATCGGCAACGGCGCTGGAATAGGTGCCGTCGGCGACGACCTGCAACTGCTCATTGCTGATGCGGAAATTGTCGGCCAACAGGCCCGCCTCGGTCCGCGCCACCCGGCCGGTCAGCGACACGGCGCCGGCCAGCAGCCCATCGGCCACCTCGTCGTCGATCGATAGATTGGTGCCGGTGCCGTCGAGTGTGACATCGAAGCCACCGCTCAGAGGTTGCAGCGTGCCGTTGATGCTCAAGGCGAGGCCGCCATCGAGGTCACGTCCGGCAAGCCCCGAGAACGGCGCGATGCTGGCGGTTTCGAGATTGATGTCGCCGAAGAAATCCAGATTATTCAACTGCCCGGTCAGCGCCAGCTCCAGCGCCTGACCAACCACGCGCAATTCGGCGATATTGACCGGCTGCCCGGCTTCCCACAGCCCGGCTACGCCGAGGCCGATGCTATCGCCAAGCGCCGCTTCGATCTCGGCCGAGCCGGCAATCCCCGACAGCGTGCCGTCGCCATTGAAGGTGACGCGACGGGTCGCTGGATCATTGAGATTGGCGGCCACGCCACCAAGGTTCAGCGCCAGATTATCGGCCGCAAAGCCAGCCGTTTCGAAGCCGGCAATGGCCAGCGTCGAAGTCCAGTCCTCTCCAGTCTCGCCAAATGACACTGCAAGTTGCGCCGAGCCGACCTGGGTGGCGCTGCCCGGCACCGGCAGGATGACCTTGCCACCAGACGGATCAGCGACCACGGCATTCAGCGTCAAACGGCGCAGGAAATTGTCGGGTGTGGTGTCGGCCGCGGCTTCGAGCGACAGTTGCCCGCCGCTCAGGCGAAGACCGGTGATCGAAATGCCGCCTTCGGAACGCACCAGGGCGTTGGCGGTCAGCGATGTTTCGGCGCCAAAGAAGGGTCGGTAGGTTTCGGCGATCAGCGTCGACAACGGACCGCGCAAGTCGGTGGCAATAGCGATGCCCTCCGCCGTCTGGTTGATCGTCGCAACGCCCGATAGTGCCGTTTGCCCATTGGCCTGCAACTGCAACTCGGTGCGCAGGTCGGTCACCGCGCCGCTGCCAACCAGCGTCAGCGTGACGGCGGGGCGACCAGCGATATTAAGCAGGTTGGCGATGACGCCATTCTCCGGCTCGACCAGCGCAAGATTGAGGTCGATGTTCTTTTCGGCATTGGCATACGCAACGTCGAGATCGAGCGTGCCGCCCGGACCATCGAGACGCACGATATCGAGATTGGTGGTGAGATTGCCGCCTTCCAGCGTCAATGCGCCAGCCAGCGAAATCTCCGAGCCGAGACCAAAGACGTTCTCCCCGAACGTCACCTTGGGAATGTTGAGTTCCTGCAGGTTGATTGCTACCGGAAACTCCGGCACCTGGAAACCGCTGGCTTCAGGCGCCGGCAGGTCGACGGTCCCTTCCACCGGCACGGCATTGCGGATGTATTCGATCGAGTCGGCCTTGAGCGACTGCACGTCGAGCCGGCCGAGCAGCAGCGCGCCCTGGTTCCAGGTCAGCGCAGCATTGTTGACACGCAGCCAGACGCCCTCGGCGTCCGAAATAGTGATCTCGCGGATGGAAACGTTGGACCCCAGCGCGCCATCGATATTGGACAGCCGGATCTGCCGCTCGGGCGTCGACAGGCGGTCCTGCACGAAATTGGTCAGCCAGCCCTTCTGCTCCTCGTTGTCCATAGTGAGCACTTCGGCCACGTCCTGCGCCATTGCAGGCACGACGAGACCGAGCGTGAGGAACAGGATAGCTATCAGGCGCCGGGCCACTGTGGAAAAACGCGCCATCAGAAGGACTGCCCTATGCCGACGTAAATTGCATAATCGGGATCGCCTGCGCGCTTGTTGAGCGGCAATGCAACGTCGAGCCGCAGGGGACCGAGTCCGGTGTAATAACGCACGCCAACACCGGCGCCGATGCGCAGGTCTTCGAGCGCCGGGAACCGGTCCGCCGCCACATAGCCGGCATCGACGAAGCCGACCACCCCAATAGTTTCCGTCACCTTGGCCCGGGCCTCGAGCGATCCTTCGATCAGGTAGCGGCCACCAGTGACCACGCCGGCGCCGTTATCGACACCGATCGATTTGAAAGCATAGCCGCGCACTGAACCGCCGCCGCCGGCAAAGAACAACTTGTCAGGCGGGATTTCGGAAAGCTCGGGCCCAACCACCGCACCCAGCTTGAGACGCCCTGCCAGAACGAACGGATCGTCTTCGCCAAAGCCGAAATAGGTGCGGCCTTCGACGGTCAAGCGGGCAGCTGTGTTCTGGTAGTTCAACTCGTAGAACGGCTCGACATTGACCGCAGCATACCAGCCCCGAGTAGCATCCACCTTGTCGTTGCGGAAATCCAGCACCGCTCCGCCGTAAAGGCCGATGGTCTTGAAGTCACGGGTGCCGAACACGTCGTCGAAACGATTGATTTCGAACTGCGCGCCACCTTCGAGGGTAATCTGATCCGACAGGATGTGGGTGAGGCCAGCGCGACCCGACGCCGAGGTCTCGGAATAGGTAGGGTAGAGCGTGCGCTCGGCTGCGACTGAAGCCACGAAATCGGTATCCGGAGTGAACACGCCCGGCTTGGTGAAGGTACCGCCAAAGAAATAGTCGAACTGGGTTGAATCCAGCGGAAAGCCAATGCTGGCGACGCGGGCATCGAGCCGCAGCCGCTCGGCCTGGCCAAACAGATTGCGCCACAGGTGGAAGCCCTCGACACCGAGCCCATCAATTGTGGAATAAGTGGCGCCCGCACCAAAACGGCGGCCGGGCAATTCCTGCACGATCAACTGGTAAGGTAGCAGGCCATCGGCGCCAATGGAATCGGCCGCTTCGAGCCGCGCCGCCTGGAACACTTCGAGCCGGTCGAGCCGCTTCTGCGCCAGCGCCACCTCGTCGGGATCGAACTCTTCGCCTACGGCGAGCCCGGTCTGACGCCGCACGAAATCGGGGTCCATGCGCTCGGTGCCGGTGACGTTTACTTCGCCAAATGCGGCCTTGGCGCCTGGATTGACCGTGATGGTAACATCGACCAGATTGACCGCATGATCGGCCACCACGTCGCGCGAGGCGATGACAGCCTTGGCATAACCCTGCTGGCGCCACGCTTCGAGCGCCAACTGCTCGGCCTGCAGGATCACCGATGACTTGGCGACAAGACCGGTGG
>JAQGKG010000338.1 GCA_028290245.1 Devosia sp.
AGCAGCGTCGATTTGCCGGCGCCGTTCGGCCCGATAATGGCGTGGGTCTGGCCTTCCTCGACTTGCAGATCGATATCGGCGAGGGCGTGCAAGCCGCCGAAGCGCTTGTGAACGTCGGCAACATGCAGGACGACATTGGGATTGCTCATGGTCTGGCGTCCTACTCGGCAGGTTGTGGTCGTGGCGCGGCTTTGCCGGGCTTGTCTTTCGGCTTGCGGTCGAACAGATGCGCAATGCGGCGAACGCCCTCCATGATGCCGCCCGGCAGGAACACCACAACCAGTACGAACAGCAGGCCCAGCGTCAGGAACCAGCCTTCGCCAACGAACTTGCTGGAGATGGTCACCATCACATTGTCGGCGCCCTCGGGCAGGAAGCTCCAGAAGCCCCGCAGGATGTTGTCGTTGATTGCCGAGAAAATGTTCTCGAAATACTTGATCAGCCAGGCGCCGATCACTGGGCCCACGAGAGTGCCGGCGCCGCCGAGGATGGTCATCAGCACCACCTCGCCCGATGCCGTCCACTGCATGCGCTCGGCGCCGGCCAGAGGGTCGGTGACCGCAAGTAGCGCGCCGGCCAGCCCGGCATACATGCCCGAAATCACAAAGGCCGCCAGCGTATAGGGCTTGGTATTGAAGCCGGTGTAGTTCATCCGCGTCTGGTTGGATTTGATGCCCTTGAGCATCATGCCGAACGGCGAATTGGTGATGCGCTGAGCGATGAAGAAGGCCAGGATCAGGAAGCCGGCGCAGAAGTAGAAGCCGGCAAAACCGCCGAGCGATTGGCCAAGCAGCGTCGGCACTGGTTGACCGACTGTGGACACGCCCATAGCGACATCGAGCGAGCGGGGATCGCCCAGCGTCAGTTGCAAGCCGGTTTCACCATTGGTGATCGGCGTCAGCACTGAATACGCGAGGTTGTAGCTCATCTGCGCAAAGGCCAGCGTCAGTATCGAGAAGTAGATACCCGAGCGGCGCAAGCTGACATAGCCGATGATCAGCGAGAACAGGCCCGACACGACCACGGCAAAAATCAGTGCGGGGATGGCGTCGAGGCTGAGCAGCTTGAACGACCACACCGCAGCGTAGGAGCCGACCCCGAAGAAGGCGGCGTGGCCGAAGCTGAGATAGCCCGTGAGCCCGAACAGAATGTTGAAGCCAACGGCAAAGATGCCGAAGATCATGAAGCGCTGCAGCAGATCGGGATAGGCCGCGCCAAACGGGTGTAGCCAGATCGGCATGGCCAGCACCACCACAGTGAAACCGACGAACAACAGCAGGTCGTTGCGTGACATGACGCGCATGCTCTATGCCTCCATCACGCCGCGCCGGCCGAACAGGCCACGCGGAAGAACAAGCAGAATGACCACGGCGACGAGGTAGATGATGATCTGGTCGATGCCGGGAATGAGGGCCTTGACCTGGGTCATCGAGGCAAAGCTCTGCAGGATTCCGAGCAGGAAGCCTGCGGCCACGGCGCCTGGCAGCGAGCCCATGCCACCCACCACGACCACCACAAAGGAGAGGACGAGGAAGTCCATGCCAATGTGATAGTTCGGCGGCAGCAGCGGCGTGTACATCACGCCTGCCATGCCGGCGACAACGGCAGCGAGCCCGAACATGATGGTAAAGCGACGGTCGATATTGATTCCAAGCAGGCCCACGGTTTCTCGGTCGGCCATGCCGGCACGGACCACCATGCCGAAGGTGGTGAACTGGAGGAAGGCGAATACCCCGCCGATGATCACGAAGGAGAACAGGAAGTAGATCAACCGCCAGATCGGGTAGGTGATGACGTTGGCCTGCATGCCGAGGAACGCGCCAATATCGGCCGCACCGCGCAAGTCGGACGGCATCGGCTGCGGGATCGGATTGGGTCCGAAGAATGACTTGATCAGCTCCTGCGCCACGATGGCCAGGCCGAAAGTCACAAGAATCTGTTCGGCATGCGGGCGTTTGTAGAAGTGCTTGATGATGCCACGTTCCAGCCCGATGCCGACCAGTAGCATGATTGGGATGGTGATGATGATCGAGGCCGGCACCGAGTAATTGACCAGTACAGCGCCGAAGTCGCCGAACCAGGCCTGCACCAGCGGCTCGCGGATTTCCAGCGGCGCGCCCCAGGGAGACAGTTTTTCGGGATCGAGGGTGACGGTTTCCAGCGTCACGAACTGCCGGAACAGCACGGCGCAGAAGGCCCCCAGCATGAATAGCGCGCCATGCGCGAAATTGACCACGCCCAGCGTGCCGAACACCAGCGTCAAGCCCAGCGCTATCAGCGCATAGGCCGCGCCCTTATCGAGCCCGTTGAGAAATTGCAGAAAAATGACTTCGAACATGGTGGCTCCTAAACCGAGCGCTTTGTCCTGAGAAAATGGCCGCCCTGACTGAGCAGGGCGGGCCTTGGTTCAGCACATCGGTGCGGGTTCTGCGGGGCCGAGATCGCCGCCGAAGATCGTGGGGTCATAGGCCACCGTGTCGCGTGGCACTTCCTGCACGATGTTGAGCACGTCGTATTCGCTGGTCGGGTTGTCGTTGCCCTGCACCACCAGCACGTTCTTGATGCACTGGTGATCCTCGGCGCGATACAGCGTCGGACCATTGCCCATGCCGTCGAACTCGTGGCCTTCCAGTGCCTTGATGACTTCGGGCGGATAGAATGTACCAGCGCGTTCGCAAGCGTCTGCATAGAGCAATGCCTGCACATAGGCGGTGTGGGCGGCCTGCGACGGCGGTGCGCCATAGGCAGCGCCGAACGACTTGGTGAAGGCGATCGTCCCCGGATCTTGCAGGTTCCAATGCCAGTTGGACGTGCCGTAAATGCCCTTGATATTGGCGCCGGCGCCCTTGGCCATCAACTCGGAGAACAGCGGCACGACGATTTCGAAGTTCTTGCCGTTGGCCTGGCGGTCGCGCATGCCGAACTGAACGGCCTGCGTCAGCGAGTTCACCATGTCATTGCCATAGTGGTTGAGGATCAGCACGTCGGCGCCCGAATTCAGCACTGGCGTCAGGTACTGGCTGAAGTCGGCAGCGCCGAGTGGCGTGCGTACGGCTTCGACGGTTTGCCAGCCGAGCGCTTCGGTGGCAGCCTTCATGGACTCTTCCTGGGTCCAGCCCCAGGTGTAGTCGGCGGTCAGGTGATAGGCGCGGCGGTCGGTGCCATATTCCTGGCCAAGCACGGGGCCAAGGCCGATGCCGGACTGGTAGGCGTTGAAGAAGTGGCGGAAGCCGTAGCGGCGCTTGTCCTTGCCAGTGGTGTCGTTGGAATGGGTCAGGCCCGCCATGAAGATGACGCCCATTTCCTGGCACAGGCCCTGCACGGCGATAGCTTCAGCCGAGGACGAGCCGCCGGTAACCATGATAGCGCCATCGCGCTCGATCATGCGGGTGGCGCCGGCACGGGCCACGTCCGCCTTGGTCTGGCTGTCCGAAGTCACGAACGCGACCTTCTTGCCCAGGATGCCGTTGCCCTTAAGCGCGGTTGGCGTCAGCACGCTGATTAGGCCGCCGTCGCCTTCGCCATTCAGGTGCTGGACGGCCAGCTCATAGGCCTTCTGCTCGTCGGCGCCTTCCTCGGCATAAGCGCCGGTCAGCGGCAGGTTGAGGCCGAAAGTTACGGTGTCGCCGCTCGGATTATTGCAGAACTCCTGCGCCCAGGCGCCCTTGGTGAACATGAGGGGCGCTACGCCGGTGCCGATAATGCCGGCAACGCCGGTTTGCAGCACCCGGCGACGAGACAAGCCACGCTTCAAAAGTGTCATTGATTTCCTCCTTTTGCGCGGGGCCGCTGATACTTAGCCAGCAACTCACCGCGTTGGGATTATGGTCCGCAGTGAAAAGGTCCGGCAATAGGGCGTTGTATTCACTGTGATATTCTGTAAATAATTGTCTTGTCGCGCTGGTATAATAGTCAATTGATTGACATGGCTTGTGCGCGGGAGGGATGCTTTCATGCGCGCGCCAATTGGCTTCCGCATCAGCAACCGCAGGAAATCGCTCAAGATTTCTCAAGCGGCACTGGCGCGACTGGTCGGCATTTCGCCGAGCTATTTGAACCTGATCGAGAACAACAAGCGCGACATTGGCGGCGCGCTGCTCAACCGCGTCGCCGCCCAGCTATCCATCGATATCGACGAACTCGCCGGGCGGGCCGAACAGAAGCTGCTGCAGGACCTCGAAGAGGCCTTCGCCGATCCCGTGCTTGAGTCGCTGCCGTTCCGGCCCGATGAGCGCCGCGAGTTGGTGGCGCAATATCCCGCCAGTGCCGGCGCGGTATCGCGGCTGCACCGCGCCTATGCAACCGCCGTGGGCAATGCCGATGCCTATGCCGACCGGCTGCGGTCGGACCCGCTGCTCAGCCAGCTTCTGCACCAGATCCTGTCGGGCATCACCGCTATCCGCTCCAGCGCCGAAATCCTCGAAGACGTCACCGATCTCGACGAGGCCGAGCGCCGCCAGTTCCTCGCCGCCATCGGTCGCAATAGCCGGACGCTCTCAGAAGTCGCGAGAAACCTGATCGGCCAGTTCGACACGTCCAGCCAGATCAGCCGCAGCGTTTCGCCAGCGCGCGAGATCGACGACCTGCTGATCGAGCGAGAGAACCATTTTCCTGTGCTCGAAAACGTGGCCGACGACTTACGCGCCGAGATCAAGCGGGCAGGGCCATTTGGCAGCGCCACCATGGTTGCCCTGCTCGGCAGTCGCTTTGGCGTAGCGGTCCGCTTTGGCGGCCCGCCTGATGAACCAGACTATCCGGGGCGGTACCGCTTTGATCCCCTCACGCGCCTGATGTGGTTTCATGGTGCGACCACGCTGGCGACGCGTCAGTTCCAGCTTGCCCGCCTCTATGGCGAGCTCGCCGCGCCTGACTCCATCGCTGCCGCCCTCGAAACCGCCACGCTGTCCACCCCGACCGCCCGCCGTCTGGCGTCCCGCGCGGTCGGGTCCTACCTGGCCGGCGCCATGGTGTTTCCCTACCAGCGCATTCTCGCCGACGCCGAAGCGTGTGCTTATGACATCGATCACCTACGGCAGGCCTATCATGCCAGTTTCGAGCAGGTAGCCCATCGCCTCGTCACTCTGCGCCGTCCCGGCCAGCAGGGCATCGCCTTTGGTTTCCTCCGTTCGGACCCGGCCGGACGGCTGACCAAGCATTTCCCTCTGCCAGGCCTGTTGCTGCCCAATAGCGGCCATGCTTGTCCGCTGTGGGCGATCTATGGCGCTTTCCGCACGCCTGATGTGCCGCTGCGTCAGGTGGTCCGGTTCTCCGATGGCTCGCGCTATCTGTTCCTCGCCCGTACCGTGCAGCGGCGCACCGCATCGTTCCGCCAACAGGTGGTCGCTTCTTCGGTCATGCTGGCCTGCGACGTGCTGCAAGCCGACCGCACCGTCTATGGCGCCGGCCTCGACTTGTCGGATTTGAGTGCTGACACGCCGGTTGGTCCCAGTTGCAGGCTGTGCACCCGCCGCGACTGCGCCAGCCGTCAGGAAGAGGCGCTGTCGACCACCGCTGGGCAATCGCGCACGCGCGGACCATTGCTGCCCGACGCATTAGCGCTTGGCGATCCGCGGTGATTGCGATTTAGTGACGGCATTCGCGGAGGGGAGACCGCGGGTGACAGGGGGGACTTTGGCAATCGACATTCTCATTGCCGAGGATGAACCGAGCATTCTCGAATCGCTCGACTTCATTCTGCGGCGGGCTGGCTGGAGCATCAGCGCGGTGACCGATGGCGACGCGGCTTTGGAAGCAGTGCGGCGCCTCAAGCCGCGCATGCTGGTGCTCGACGTCATGCTTCCCAAGCGCAGTGGCTTCGATGTGCTGAAGCAACTCAGGGCCAGCGTGGATACCCGTGCGCTGCCGGTGCTGATCCTGACTGCAAAGGGCCAGCAGCAGGACCGTCGTATCGCCGAGGAACTGGGCGCCGACAGCTTCGTCACCAAGCCCTATGCCAACGCCGACGTGGTCGGCGCTGTGCGGCAATTGCTCGGCGAAGATGCCCCAACTCCGTAGAATCACTGGAAGCATGCTGATGCTGACGGTGTTCGGGGCGCTGCTGATGCTGCCGCCGCTGGTCTATGTCTTCGACCAGCCAATCGCCCATTTCGGCATTCCGCAGATCGTCTTCTACCTGTTCGCGGTCTGGCTGCTGCTGGTCATCGGCACTGGCCTACTGGCCCACGCGCTGCCGCCTGAAAAGGCGGAACCCGGCGAGGGTGAGCGCTGATGCTGTCGTCCGATTTCTTCATCGCGACAGCCGTCGGCTATGTCTGCCTGCTGTTTGTGCTGGCCTATTTCGGGGACCGCCGCGCCCGCAAAA
>JAQGKG010000340.1 GCA_028290245.1 Devosia sp.
CCTTCATGACCGACGTGCTGACCGGCGTCATTTCCGGCGGCGGTTTTGGCCTCACGCCCTATGCCGATCCGAACAAGCTCGACGTCTCCCATAGCCTGACCGCCATCGACATCGAGTGGTTCATGCCGCTTGAAACCTTCAAGGCGCGCATGGGCGAATTTTCCGAAATGGTCAAAAGCCGCGCCACCCGCCCCGGCTTTTCCGAAATCCTCATTCCGGGCGAGCAGGAAGCGCGTCGCGTTGCCAAGAAGTCCGTGGCCGGCGTGCCGCTCGATGACGAAGTGCTTGCAGATCTCGTGGCGCTCGGCAGGGAACTCGGCCTGTCCTCGGAAATCCAGATCGTCGGTCCCTATAGCGAGGATCGGCTGTGACTGTGTTGACGACAGTGCCCAAACGCCTTGCCCCGCTTGGAAATCCGTTTCGGGAACGGGTTCGGCAGACCCTGCGGCAACGCGCTGCCGACCGCGGCCTCGATGGGATCCTGATGCTGTCGCCGGCTAACGTCTTCTATGCCTGTGGCTTCCACTTCTCGGTCAATGAGCGCCCCATCGGCCTCTATGTGCGGGTCGATGGCGAAGCCACGTTGTTCGTGCCACTGCTGGAACTGGAAAATGCCGAGCCGGTCGAAGGCGTTAAGCTCGGCGTCTACGAGGAATTTCCCGGCCTCGTGCATCCCGTCGTCTGGATGGTGTGCCAGTCCAAGGCTGCGCGCATCGCCATCGACGTGCTCGATGCCCGCCAGATCGCCCCACTCAATACGCTGGTCGAACAGCTGGTGCTGGAAGACCTCGTCGCCCCATCGCGCTTCGTAAAGACTGCCGAGGAGCTTGACCTGACCCGCGTCGCGGCGAGCTATGCCGACATGGTGCTGGAACGGCTTTTATCCGAGGGCGGCAACATCATCGCACAGGGCGGCACCGAGCTCGACCTCACGGCCGACAGCACCGATTTTGCCCGCGCCGCGCTCAAGCGCGATTATGGCCTGGCCTTTGCCGGCACCAAATTGGGCGTGTCCGCCTCGGTTCATTCCGGTCTACGCGCCGCGCTGCCGCATGGTTCGACCAGCAACCGCCAGCCACAATTTGGCGAGACGCTGATTTCCGGCATTGGCTGCAGCCTTGGCGGCTACCATGCCGAAAGCGGCGTCACGCTCATCGTCGGCGAAATGAAGCCGAGCAGCGCCGCGTCATGCAGGCGATGCAACAATGCAATGACGCCGCCGTCGATGCGCTCAAGCCGGGCGCGCGCTGTCAGGATGTCAACGACGCCGCGCTCGACGCGCTCAAGGCCGCCGATCTCGGCGACGCCATCCGCCACCGCATCGGCCATGGCATGGGCGTGGAAGGCCACGAGGCGCCCTGGCTTGCCCCCGGCGATATGACGGAAGTCACGCCAAACATGGTGTTTTCCAACGAGCCGGGCGTCTACCGCCCCGGGCGCGATGGCTATCGCACCATCAATACCATGCTGGTCCATGCCGACCACGTTGAAATTCCCAGTCGGTTCCAAGCCGACCACCCCATCGACCAGCGCGTCATCGCGCTTTAACAAGAGGTCCTCGAATGCCCGAACCCGTAGCCTGGCACTATACCAAGATCACCAAGCCGATGTTCGACCTGAAGCCGGTCGACCAGATCCTTGTCGGTCGCATCATTACCGCCAATGGCGACGAGATCATCGAGGACGGTTTCGTTGAAGTCATCGGCGGCAAGATTACCCGCGTCGGCCCGAAGTCCCAGATGGGCACGCCCGCCGAGGGCCTGACCGTCACCGATACCGGTGGCAAGACCATCATGCCCGGTCTGATCCAGTCGCATGGCCACCTGTCATGGGATGGCGTGCACGAACTGTCGTTCCAGTCGATGTATGACAGCCCGGAAATCCGCGCCTACAAGGCCGCCGGCAATATGCTGAAGTCTCTGCGCGCCGGCGTGACGCTGGTGCGCGATCTGGGCGTGCATAATGCCAATCTCTTCGCCAAGCAGGCCGTGGCCCAGGGCTTTTTCCCCGGCCCGCGCCTGCTCGTTTCCGGCGAAAGCATCATCCAGACCGGCGGGCATACCTATTGGGTGTGCCGCGAAGCCTCGGGTGCCGATGAAATGCGCCGCGCCGTACGCGATCAGGTCAAGGGCGGCGCCGATCTGATCAAGATCATGGCCTGCCACGACACGCTCGAATTCACCGATGCCG
The DNA here is from genome assembly GCA_028290245.1 of Devosia sp. Taxonomy (GTDB): domain Bacteria; phylum Pseudomonadota; class Alphaproteobacteria; order Rhizobiales; family Devosiaceae; genus Devosia. Next base: position 2,191 of record JAQGKG010000340.1, read on the forward strand.
AGCTTGAAGCCGTCATCGACGAAGCCCACCGCAATCGCCTGCCCGTCACCGCACACGCCACCTATGACGCCTGCATCAAGCGCGTCGTCGAATTCGGCGTCGACTGCGTCGAACATGGCGGCTCGATGAGCGATGAAACCATCCAGCTGCTGCTGGACAAGAAAGTGCCAATCGTCACCACCTTTTCGGCCCTGGTCATCCAGTCCAAGCCCGAAATCGCCAAGGCGTTCGGCATTCCCGAATGGAAGGTCGCCGAGCGCCAGAAGGCCGTGGCCGACAAGTCGCGCTTCGATGGCCTGGTGCGCGCTGCCAAGGCCGGCGTGCCGATCGTCTTCGGTACCGATGCCGGCAGCCCTGCCGTCGAACACGACCAGATCGCCCCCGAGCTCGAATTCATGGTTGAGGTCGGTGTGTGCAAGGACAAGCTGGACGCATTGCGCTCCATCACCGTCCGCGGCGCACAGCTTTCAAAAATGGACCACAAGATCGGCACCGTCGAGGTTGGCAAGGAAGCCGATCTGATCGTTGTCGATGGCAAGCCCGATGAGGACTTCTACGCGCTGGAGCGCGTCATGATGACTTTTATCGCCGGCAAGAGGATGCACTGATGAGCTTTCTGAACGATCAAATCGCGCCCCGTATCACCGAAGACGACGGCTCGTTCCGCACCAAGATGCTGGGCATTGCCTCGGGTCTCACTGATGTCATCGCAATGGGCCGCGGCGATCCTGATTTCCACACGCCCGCCCATATCGTCGAGGCTGCCAAGAAGGCGATCGACGAAAACAAGCACCACTATACCTCGCCCTACGGCATTCCCGAGCTGCGCACCGCCATCGCGGCCGACCTTAAGAAGGAATACGGCCTAGACTACAGTGCCGACGAAATCGCGGTGACCGCCGGCGTGCAGGAATCCATTACCCTGCTGATGCTGGCCCTGATCAAGCCCGGCGATGAGGTGCTGCTGACCTCGCCGCGTTTCACCACCTATGACATGGCGGTGAACCTGGCCGGTGGCGTGCCGATCCCGGTGCCGACCTTCCAGAAGGACGATTTCGCGCTCGACGTCGCCGAGATTGAAAAGCGCATCACGCCCAAGACCAAGATGTTCGTACTCGTGTCGCCCAACAACCCGACTGGTGCGGTCACGCCGCCATCGGTGATCCGCAAGATCGCCAAACTGGCAGTCAAGCATGACCTGATCATCGTGTCGGACGAGATCTATGCCAAGA